>JAKAUD010000073.1 GCA_021827885.1 Thermoplasmata archaeon
AAACACTGAGGAAAATAGGTTTCCCCAAACTTTTTGATGAGAAATCCCAGTCAACATAACATTTTCACAAATGGTGATCAATAATCTGAAAAGGTAGGTGGCACACCCGTCGCTGTTCAGGTCATGAGACGAATTTCTTCAAGATCCAACTTTTTCGAATTTTTTCCTGAGGCAGATTGCCAGACACGATTGTTACAATTACCCAACCTGTTCCTGCATTCATCTTTACTCATAGATTTCTCGAATTATTTAGTTCCATCAATGATTTTCTGTTCTCGATAGAGGATATAAGAATTAAGGAAAATCTTGTAATTCGAATAACTCTCATTTCTATAGGAACAGAGTTTAATAGTTCATATGAATTATTCAGATAAGTTGTTGAAATCAGAGAGTATAATCGATGAGGTAAGGGAGCTTGAGAATAAGTACTCTAAAAGATTGGTTATAGCAGAATGGATAAACCGGAAAATGGTTAGTAACCAAGGTAACAAGCAAGTGGCCTTCCTGAACTGGTTCGGCTTTAAGGAAAGTTTCTCTTATGACCTTGTAATAAAATTACTCAGACAAGCAAATTCCCGACCCGGTGACATTTTCCTAGACCCTTTCGCTGGAACCGGTACGTCCGTGTTCGCCGCATCAAACCAGGGATTGAAAGCTATCGGCATCGAACTATTACCTATTGGTCAGTTCCTTCATAATACAAGAAAGGCAGCATTTCAAGTTGATGTAAAAAATTTGGAAGCAGAGATCAAGAATGTGCTGGAATTTCTCAGGACGAAGCAAATACCTCCTCATGAATACTATTTCAAGCATGTCTCTATCACGAGAGGTGCATTTTCTAAAGAAACGGAAAATGCCATTGCTAGTTACCTTGGATACGTCGATAATGAAATCAAAGACGACCACATAAAACAGCTCCTCAAATTTGCTTGCTTTTCGATCCTTGAAGACATAAGTTATACAAGCAAGGATGGACAATATCTAAGATGGGACAAGAGAGCCGGAAGAAATAGAGCAGGCGATTACCTCAAACCAAAGATATATATATTCTATGAGGCAATCTCAATGGCTCTAAGCGGGATGCTATCCAGCATTAAGGGCAGGATGTTATTCTGGAGCGAGGATCGAGATCTAAATGACAACACAACAATAATCAGTGGGTCAACACTGGAAAAACTCCCAAGAATTCCATCAGCTTCCGTTGACATAATAATTTCCTCACCACCTTACTGCAACAGATACGACTATACAAGAACCTATGCAATTGAGCTTGCATTCCTCGGGATAGATAACGATTCGTTAAAGAAGCTAAGACAGACAATGTTATCTTGTACTGTAGAAAACAAGAGCAAGGAAAGCTGGCTTAGAGAGATGTATATCTGTATAGATAAACCAGAATTCTTTGATATTGCAAATAAGACATTCGTAGAGAATAAAGCCCTAAACTCCATCTTAAGCGGTCTGAAAAAAGCAATGCAAGATGGAGAACTGAATAATAATGGAATTTACAGGATGATCTACAATTATTTCTTCGAACACGCTTTTATAATTCATGAAATGGCCCGGGTGTTAAAACTTGAAGGCAAAATATTCTATGTTAATGACAACGTGCGTTATGCTGGAATTTCAATACCTGTAGACCTGATATTATCTGATTTTGCAGAATCTGCTGGACTACAGGTAAATAAAATATATTATTTGAAGAGAGGTAAGGGAAACAGCAGTCAGCAGATGAGAGTACACGGGCGGGAAGAACAAAGAAAATGTGTGTATTACTGGGAGAAGGTGTAGATGACTGGGAGCCTGGGCTATAAAAGTCATCTCTCTGGCCCATCTGACCTAGTGACGACTCACGATGAATATAGGGCAGGATTCCTATCTCTTGCATTAGAAAAGAATACAAGAGCAACCCCTTTCATCAAAGAGGCTAAATCATTGAGGCAGGCAGTGCTTAAAACAAAATCTCCAAGGGACCTTCTAAAGATGGACTCCATACAGTATGCTTTCTTGAAAGCCGCGGGCGTTTCTGATAAAGCTGAGTCATATCTCACGGATGAGGATAAGAAAAACGCCAAAATCCATTTAATAGAGAAGTTCCTTGAACCAGCTGGTCCATCTTTTGTCGATGAACTGGTTTACAGATTTTTACTAACACAGGGTGACGCTCTTGGAGGCATAATGAGGAATTTAGGCGGAGAATGGAGCAAGATCAAATTTCTTGACATGATGAGAGCCACACTTTACAACGCTGGTGCTAATTATGAAATCCTTCTAAGAGACAACAAGGAATGGCAAAGGAACAGCAGAGGTTCCGTTCCTTCTGAGGAGATAAAGGCTTTGAGATGGGTCAACCCTTCAAACAACAAAACTTTTAGAACATTGATAGTTGATTATAAAGTCAGAATTGTGAACAAGAATGTGGATGCTTGCCTTTTCAAAGACACAAGAGATAATTTGAAGGATGATTTTTATCAGGATCCATCGAATTTCATTTCATTAGGTGAGCTTAAGGGAGGAACGGATCCTGCAGGTGCGGATGAACATTGGAAAACTGGCAATACTGCATTACAACGAATAAGAGATGCGTTTTCCAGAGTGAGTATGAAACCCTCAACTTTTTTTGTAGGTGCTGCAATCGAAAATGCGATGGCCTCGGAAATTTGGGATCAACTGAATAGGAACATTCTCTCCAATGCTGCTAACCTTACAAAGGAAGCGCACCTGGAAGCAATATGCCTATGGATACTCAGCCTATAAGTTTAAGCACCATGATTCAGCCGAATTTAACTTTGGCATTCTGGTAAGGGCTCCTTCACTTTATTTGAACGTGGAACCCAGAGATGCTATGTATAAAGTCTCAACTAAGTTAATAACTGATAATTGCAGAGCTAATCATATACCATTGAACATTTCTGAGAGCAGCGGAATTTTTCATTTGTTTCCTGTATTATACCCAATCCATGACAAATTTTTACCTTTATCTTAGATTTGTAAAATAATAGGTTATATGACACTTTCTAATACTTTCTTAAGGGTATTGGACTGGATGGAACAGCCAAGGAGTTCTTACCGATCAGGACTCCACCAAAAAGTATTGCCCAGAAAAAGATTGGGTAGTAGATCAATCTTTCAGCACCGCCTGGGCCAAGTACCAAACTTATCCACTGATCCCCAATGAGTGTAAATAATGACAGTATGCCCAGAAACGTTGAGGTGTGCCTTATATGCCCTCCCATTAATCTTGGTGAACGTATTGCGGCAATGGCCCCAAAAATTGCTACACATAATGCCCCTATCGTATGCAAGAATGAATTGACATTCCACGGATTTAGACTGACAAGTATGAGTCCAATACCAATGAGGTAAAAACAGAGAGACAGCAGGTGTGAACCTATATTCCTGAATAGAAAATTGGTGCCAATAACCCACAGTATTCCTGACAATAGAATAAATGAATCCCAGTAAAGCATTGTTGGATACCCTGCTCCGCCAAGCGTGCTGATTGCCTGATATTTCACGCTGAAACCTGAAACCACTTCCTCAGCTGTGGTAGTGGCAAGAAGGGTCAGGATTCCTCCGAGTGCAAAGAATATACCCGCTCCGTTTCTACCACGAGAATATTTCGGTTTATACCCAGAGTCATCCGATCGCTTCATCAAACACTTAGGAACATCCTCTATATGATCTTTCTTTGCGTTCTGGAATTGGTTTTTGAGATCGCATAAACATTTAGCGCTGAATACCGGCGATTTTTAATAAGCATCCTAATTTAGGATGATATACTAATGAAATCATCCTGAATGGGGATACTTTATAATCTTTGTATCGATGTACTCATAATGCATAGAAAAGACGACCTCCGACAAGTCATATCAGAATGGTTCTTACAGGAGCTTCCCGATACAATAGAGAGAGATATTTCTATCCCTCTTGATACGAGCATCATTGTTTCCATTATTGGACCACGCAGAGCGGGGAAGACCTTTACGATGTACACAATTATCAAGAAATTAAGAGAGCATATTCCGATGGGCAATATTCTCTATATAAATTTCGAGCATGAAAAACTGAGGAATCTTGACGCTAACGATCTTGGCGATATGTTGGCAATATATTATGAAGTATCCAAGGTAAATCGTAAAGAGAAAATTTATCTTTTTTTGGATGAGATTCATGTGGTTTCTGGCTGGAGCAACTGGGTTAATAGAATCTCTGAAACTAAGGAATTTCACATATACCTTTCAGGTTCTTCATCCAAACTACTTTCCAGAGAGCTCTCTACCAGACTTAGAGGGAGAAGCATAGATTTCACCGTTTTTCCTTATAGTTTCAGGGAGTTTTTGAGGGTTACGGAGGTTTTAATTCAAGATCCAAACCTGCTAATTCATTCAGAAAAAAGGGGGACGATAATGGGAGCACTGGAGGAGTACATAAAAATTGGGGGTTATCCGGAAGTTGTCGGTCTCAAAGATCTGGGGAGTAAGCTCCTGAGATCTTATATCGATACAATAATCATCAAGGATGTTGGGGAAAGATTCAGGATTGAACCCTCTATCCTGGCTGCCTTTTTCGATTATGCCATTTCAACTTATTCAAAGTACTTCACAGGATCTAAGGCGTATAATTATCTCAAGACACTCAATTACAGAGTATCAAGAGAATTTCCACTTGAACTAATGGAACATTTCACTGAGGTTTTCGCGCTTTTCCAAACTGAAATCTTTTCATTCAGCGCAAAGTCAAAGAAGCAATATCCCCGTAAAATATATGTCGCAGATACCGGAATAATACAAACGAAAGTCAGGAATGCTGAAATTGGCAGGTTGATTGAAAATCTTGTCTTTATTGAACTTTGCAGGAGATCGGAATATTTTACAAAATTTCAAGTTTATTACTGGAAAGAATATGGCAAGGCCGCGGGTAAAGAGGTAGATTTTGTGATTATGGAAGGATCGAAAGTCCTTGAACTCATGAACGTTACATATGCATCCTCTGGTGAAACTGTCCCGGCAAGAGAAATTTCAGGTATCCTGCTGGCAGCAAAAGAACTTAAATGTACCAAGAAGAGAATAATTACCTGGGATTATTTTGAGAACGGAGATATTGAATTTACGCCACTCTGGAAATGGTTGCTGGAAACCGAAATGGGATAAGTTTTCAATTTATACTGATTTCTCTATGTTGATATTCCCAGGATGGAATCGTCTGCCAGTGCAACTGCATAACCGGCAATTGCCCTAAGATCCCGTACTATCAGGGAAATGGTTAGTCTCCCTTTCATGTTCAGGAAAGAACTGCTTTCCATGATTTTTTCATAAATTTCCCGGATTCTCACCATTGAGTCCATAACCCATGACGCGAGTGAAATATCTCTCTCCATCAATGATTTGAAAGATTTGGCTACCATTTCCTCGGTCAGTTTTTCCATGTCTTTCAGTGATTCCAGCAAGCTGGTATCAAGTTTATACTCAAACTCTGAGGAATGCTCCGCTGTTCTCATGGCATAATAGGCAATACGGCCGATTTCCCTGATGGCGATTGCAACCATTGTAGTGTCAGTAAGATTTGAGAACCTATATTTGGTGCAGAGTTCCTTATCCTTCCCCGCAAGTATTACAAGCCTCATCAGGAGGCGATATGTCCTGATGAGCTCCTTTCCCCTGTTGTATGCGTCCTTTGAAAGAAAATTTTCATTTCTTGAGAGGGAAATGATGGAGTCTGATAATACCGCCATTGAATTCTTTACAAATTTATCCATGGAACTTGTCAGATCAAATTTATAAGGATCAATAAGGTTTTGCAGGAGGATTCTGCCAGAATATTCCTCTGAAATTTCTATGCCTATCAATCCCTTCAATGTCTCCTTAACCCAATCCTTCCATTCATTATCATGATCCTCGGAATAAATCTCAGTGATATCATGGCCAAGGATGTATGACGATATGATCCTCAATTCCAGCGATTTCCTATCCACTATTCCAGCCATATTTATTGAATGAGACTCGGTTTCCCGGATCATGTTACTTGAAATAATTATTGAACCGTTATCCAGTTCCATGTTGAGCATTGTTCCCTTCTCTGCCTTTAATGTTTCTGCCCATTCCTTTGGGATGGTCAAGATGTACGTACCTCCTGCGGTCACCTGCAGTTTTCTGATTTCCTTCATTTTGGAGACAATAACTTATGTATTGTATGTATTTAATGTTTTAATTACATTATATGTAAACTGCATGCACCTGAATAATTATAAATACATAATCAACACTTTGTAATTGAAAGATATGGAACTAAACCTTGACAAGAGTAAAATATTTATTAATGGCGAGACAGATTCTGATAGTGCTTTCCTGATTGGGGAAGAATGCAATGCCTTCCTCCTGGAAATTTATAATAGATTTTCCGGAAGACTGAATCAATTGCTCTCTGAGAGAATAAGAGTCCAGGAAAGGCTGTTGAAAGACCCAACCTTTTCCCTCCCCAAAGAAACTGCGGAAATTAGGGAATCGTCATGGAAAGTTTCACCACTTCCCGATTACCTTCAGGACAGAAGAGTCGAAATAACCGGTCCATCAAGCGATAAAAAGATGGTGATAAACGCTTTTAATTCCGGAGCAAAAATATACATGTCAGATTTCGAGGATGCCCAGTCTCCAACATGGAAGGGCATTATTGGAGGCCAAAAGAATCTTTATGATGCAGTTCGTGGCAATCTCACGTATAAATCAGAAGAAGGAAAGGAATACAGAATAAGCCAGAACCCATCCTATTTATTTGTCAGGCCCAGGGGACTGCATCTTCCGGAAAAACATGTGCTGATCGACGGAAAACCGATCCCAGGTGCTTTTTTCGATTTTGGTGTTTTTGTTTTTAACAACGCCGAATATCTCCTACAGCATGAAAAACTCCCATGTTTCTATATACCAAAGACAGAGAGCTATCTCGAAGCCAGGCTTTGGAATGATATTTTCACCTTTGCGGAAGATTATTTGAAAATGAAAAGAGGAAGCATAAGGGCAACTTTCCTCATAGAAACACTGCCCGCCGCCTTCAACATGGATGAGATTCTTTACGAGGTAAGGGAACATTCTGCCGGCCTTAACTGTGGGAGATGGGACTACATTTTCAGTTATATCAAGAAACTCAGGAATTTCCCTGAGTTTGTCCTTCCCGATAGAAACAGCGTTAGCATGGATAAGGGATTTCTGTTGAATTATTCAAAATTGCTGATCAACACGTGCCATAAGAGAGGAGCCCATGCAATGGGCGGAATGTCTGCTTTTATTCCCGTCAAGAGCAATGGCGTGGAAAATGAGAAGGCGCTGAATAAGGTGAGGGATGACAAGCTCCGTGAGGTTGGCCTTGGGCACGATGGGACATGGGTTGCACATCCGGGGCTCGTTCCGGTTGCGATGGAAGTATTTGATCAACACATGAAGGGTGCAAACCAGATAGAGAGGATAAATGTGGATACCATAATAACAGAAAAGGATCTCTTAAGACCGATTGAAGGCGATATAACGGAAACTGGGATCAGGACAAACATATCCGTTGGCATTCAGTACCTGCAGTCATGGCTGATGGGGAAAGGAGCGGTTCCAATCTACAATCTCATGGAAGATGCAGCAACTGCGGAAATTTCAAGGTCCCAGATTTGGCAATGGATTCATCACAAAAAGGTTCTGAGTGATGGAAGAACCATATCAATTCAGCTCATAAACAAGTTCATTGATGAGGAGGTTTCTGCACTGAAAGATTCTATTTACCTTAGACAGGCCTCAGAAATTTTCAGGTCGGTTTCATCAAGGGAAGAATTCAGCGAATTCCTGACACTTGAAGCCTATGACCAGCTGATTGAAAACGAGGTGGTGAAATGATTTTGAATGATCTTGATTTTATACAGGAGAGATTCAGTTCTAAAAGGTTCTCCGATATAGTTAGGCCATACACCCCTGAAGACGTCCAGAAATTGAGCGGCAAAATGAGGATCAGCCACACAATTGCAGAAAAAATGTCCATCAAGCTGTGGGATCTGCTTGACAAAGAGAGATTCATCAGGTCCCTTGGTGCTATGACGGGAACCCAGGCGATCCAGATGGTGAATGCTGGCATCAGATCGATATACGTGAGCGGGTGGCAGGTTGCAGCAGATGCAAACCTTGCAGGAGAAACCTATCCGGATCAGAGCATATATCCCAGCAACAGCGTTCCCAATCTTGTCAGGAGGATAAATAATGCTTTCCAGAGAGAGGATCAGATCAGGACGATGAATGGAATCCCTGATTCATCGTATGTCCCCATAATAGCCGATGGCGAAGCTGGTTTTGGTGGCCCCCTCAATGTCTTTGAAATGACAAAGTGGATGATTGAATCCGGGGCAGCGGGTGTACACTTTGAGGATCAGCTTTCATCGGAAAAGAAATGCGGCCACCTGGGCGGCAAAGTACTGATAAACATACCCAGTGCGATCAGGAACCTTGTCTCTGCAAGGCTTGCTTCCGATATTATGAATGTCGATACAATAATAATAGCAAGGACAGATGCCCTCAATGCAACGCTCATAACCAATGACATTGATGCAGCTGATAGCGAATTTATCCGCAGGGAAAGAACTCCTGAAGGCTTTTACCGCTATGAAGGTGGCATTGGGGCTGCGATAAAGCGAGGCGTTGAATTTGCCCCATACAGTGATCTGCTCTGGTTTGAGACTTCACGTCCGGATATAGAGGAGGCATCAACCTTTGCCGGGGCAATACACAGGGAGTTTCCGGGAAAAAAGCTTGCCTACAACTGTTCCCCGTCGTTCAACTGGAAGCAGAATCTTTCTGCCGAAGAAATCTCCACTTTTCAGGAAGACCTTGGGAAACTGGGATACAGATTCCAGTTCATAACACTGGCTGGATTCCATTCATTGAACCATTCCATGTTCAAGCTTGCAACGGAATACAGCAAGAATGGGATGAGTGCGTATTCTGCACTTCAGGAGATGGAAATGAGTGATCAATCAATTGGATACAACGCCGTGAAGCACCAGAGCTTCGTCGGAACAGGCTATTTTGATCTTGTTTCACGAGTTGTATCTGAAAATGAGACTTCCACGATTGCACTGGAGAATTCCACTGAGGCACACCAGTTTGAAAAGGCATAATGGATCTTATATCCAACCATTTCATTTTTGGAGCCAGTAAAATATTTACTTTCTTGCCCTGAAAAATATTAAGACTACCGAGAGTAATGCAATTGATGACACAAACATTTGCCTGAAGCGGTGCTTTTCCTTGGGTTCACCACTGGTTGGCAACTCCAGTGAGCATCCGATTTTTGGCATTCTTAAACCATCCCCTCTTTATTTTCAAATGCCGTTTCACTAATAAAACATATTGGATCCTCAGCCAAGGGATCATTCATCAGTGCAAAAGCCCTGGATCTTGATCCAACACAGTGAGTAACTTCATTGCAAACCCCGCATGCACCCTTCATATTTTTTCGTTCGCTGAGATCTTTCAGGAGCTTCGATCTGGAAATAATATTTTTAAGATTATCTTCCCTTAAACTTCCAAGGGATATCGGCAGGAATCCCGATGGATAAACCTCACCGATGTCGCTTATAAAGAGAATTCCGTTGAATCCCCTATTTTCATGCATCCGGGACGAAGGAGCCTGACTCTTGCCAGGCTCAGGCTCACCAAGGGCTTCCCTTGTCTTTTGTTGAAGAGTTCTCAATAAATCCCAGGAATCATCTGGGATACCACTTCCATTGCCATCTTTGTCCCCTAAGTAGGAGTCAAGGACAGATATGTCCGCAAATCTTGACTGGAGAACCCTGTATTGTGGAAGCTCCACCGTCCTGATGATGAAACCGTAACGCCTTAACCAGAGAAGCCACAGTGCAAATGCAAAGGCCTCCTTGTCATTGACAGATTCAAGGTATGCGCCTCTGCCAGTATTGATGAGAAAGAAAAGCTCCCATGTGCGGATGCCCTTATCCTTCATAATTTTGGCTATACCCGGCATTTCCATCAGGTTTGATTTCATTACCGTGGTATTTACCTGGATGTTTATGCCCGCCTCAATGATCTTTTCAGCAGATTGCATTGTGAGATCAAAGGAACCTTCCAGTTTCCTTAGCCATTCATGAGATGTTGCATCCGCCCCATCAATACTCAATGATATTGATTTACAGCCTGTTTCCTTCAGCTTTGCAAGAATCCTGCCGTTGATTAGTTCAGATCCGGGAGGGCTTACTGAAAATGGTATCCTGAGCTGGCTGGTGTATTCTATTATATCTTCAAAAAATGGCTTTCGCAAGGGGTTTCCCCCCGTGAAAACTATGAGGGGCTTGCTTTCCCCCAGATCATTGATCGATCCAATAACATTCTTCAATTCCTTCAGATCGAGCTCATCAGGTGATGGATCTAGCTGGGCCGATGCCCTGCAATGCCTGCACGAATACTCGCATGATTTGGTAAGCTCCATGAATATGATTGATGGAACCCATTCTCTTCCCATGGTTTCAGTTGATTGATCCAATATATATTTCATGGATGAACAAGATATAACATCTATACCTGAATAGTAAGGATTGTTAATGGAAAGTAGTTCCAATCATGCTAATAATTCCATGAAATTATTCCAAAAGCGTTTTCATTGGCTGATACCCTGAAAATCATGCGTTTCATTTCCATTTATCAACAATATCTTCCAATGGGAAAGTTTGTAACGAATCTGAATTAATAACGTATTTATACCATTCTTGTCTCCTTATGGGATTAAAACGACAGAAAATGATTTAGAATCTGGGGGAGTGGAAAGAGTACTTCCATTTCTTGATCCAATAATTTCAGAATGGTTCAATTCTAAATATTCTGAACTCACAGAACCCCAGAGGAGGGTGATTCCGCTTATACACGCCAAGGAAAATGTCCTTGTTTCCAGTCCAACGGGTACTGGCAAGACGCTTACCGGGTTTCTTGCAATCATCAATGAACTGTTCGGGCTTGCAAGAGCAGGTGAATTGCAGGATAATATTTATTGCCTGTACGTAAGCCCCCTGAAGGCGCTGGCAAATGATATAGACCGAAACCTGAAGCAGCCTCTCCAGGAAATTTATGATCTGGCAGAGAAGGAAGGCATTTCCCTTACCAAGATACGTGTCGGGGTCAGGTCGGGGGATACCACGCAGAATGACAGGCAGAAGATGCTCAGGAAACCGCCACAGATATTGATAACAACCCCCGAATCACTTTCCCTTTCCCTTTCCGCCCCTAAATTCAGGGAGAAATTTTCAACAGTCAAATATGTGATTGTTGATGAAATTCACGAGGTTTCCTCGTCAAAGAGAGGGACATTGCTGTCACTGAATCTAGAAAGACTCCAGATCCTTTCGCCGAATCTGGTAAGAATTGGATTGTCAGCTACCCAGGCTCCCCTTGACGTGATTGCAAACTTTCTCTGCGGAATGGAAGGAGGCAAGCCACGAAAATGCAATATTATTGACGTTGATATAAAAAGAGACCTTGATCTTACCACTATAACCCCGGTGGATGACCTCACATTATCCAACCCGGAAGTTGCCAACGAAAGAATGTATGATATCCTTGCAAAGCTTATTGAGGAACATAAGACAACCCTGATATTCACCAATACGAGAAGCGGTACGGAGCACGTGGCGGTAAGGCTCAAGGCAAGGGGCATAGAGAGTATAGAGGCGCATCATTCATCCCTTGGGAAGGAAACCCGTCTGGGTGTTGAGGAGAGGCTGAAGAAGGGAGAGTTGAAATGCGTAATTTCATCGACTTCACTGGAATTGGGCATTGATATTGGAAGCATTGATCTTGTGGTACAGATTGGCAGCCCAAAGTCTGTTTCCAAGGGCTTGCAGAGGATAGGGCGTTCAGGCCATTCCATAAGGGAACTGAGCATGGGAAGATTCGTTGTGTTCAATCTTGACGACCTGGTTGAATGTGCAGTCCTGACACGTGCCGCCTACGAGAAGGAAATAGACAAGGTCAAGGTGCCGGAGAATGCTCTGGACGTTCTATCACAGGCCATAATTGGAATCAGCCTTGAAAAAACGTGGGGGATTGATGAGTCATATGCCCTTATAAGATCTGCATACCCTTACAGGAACCTGTCCATGGAGGATTATATGGACGTGCTCCATTATCTCTCAGGAAGGGTTGCCGATAATACCATCTATTCCAAGATATGGCTTGACGAGGAGGCCAGGGTTTTCGGAAAGAAGAAGAGCACGAGAATGATTTATTTCATGAATATTGGCACAATTCCAGATGAGGCTGATTATAAGGTTGTCGACCAGACCGGGAGAAACCTGGGGCAGCTGAGTGATAAATTCGTCGAGAGAATGAAGCCCGGTGACATATTTGTTCTTGGAGCAAGAACGTATGCCTTCCTAAAGGCAAGGGGAAACAGGATCATTGTGAGGGATGCCACCGGAATAAAGCCAACGATACCCTCATGGACAGGAGAGATGCTCCCCAGAAGCTATGATCTTGGCGTTCTCATAGGAAAATTCAGGAAAGACATTCAGGGAATGTTGGGCAACGAAGCTGATGCCAGAAAATATCTTGAGGAAAATTACAGGGTTGACCGAAACGGTTCAAGAAGCATTCTTTCCTATATAAGGAGCCAGGAGAAATTCGGGGTTCCAACCGATGACTTCCTGCTGGTAGAAGGGAATTTTGAAAACGGCCTGTACAATGCACTTTTCCTTGTTCCACTGGGCCGAAGGGTTAATGACGCATTATCAAGAGCGTATGCCATGGCTATTTCCACCCGATACGGAATCAATACCAGAATCACGGTTACCGATGATGGCTTCATGCTGACCTATGAACAGAAGATCGACCTGAAGCAGATACCTTCAATGGTAAACGCCGACAATTTTGAAGACCTCGTGCGAAGGTCCGTTTCCAATACCGAGGTGTTCAAGCAAAGATTCCGGCACTGTGCATCCAGGTCAATGATGGTTCTGAGGAGATACAAGGGGCATGAAATATCAGTAGTCAGGCAGCAGTTGAGGAGCGAAAAGGTTCTCAGGGCGCTTGAGGAGCTTCCGGGATTTCCTGTCATCACGGAAACATACAGGGAAATAATGAATGACATGATGGATGTCCCCCTGGCAAAGAAATATGTTTCTGAAGTCATAGAAAAGAGGAGATATAAATTAAATGACTATTCAAATGAGTCCAGCCCGTTCTCGCTTTCCCTGATACTTGCAGGAGTATCGGATATTGTCATGATGGAGGACAGGGCAAGATTGCTGAGGGAACTCCAGTCACGCATAGTGGACAAAATATACAGCAATGAAAGGAAGGATTTCATCATAAGGGATCCAAGGCTTGTAGAGAATTTCTTTGCCTCAAAGGTTCCTAGAGTGGAGAATTATGAAGATTTCATCAAGTTTTCAAAATACTTTCCATATTTTGACGTGATGAGGAACCGGTTCAATTCACCCTATCCGTATGGAAAGGGGGAAATGTTGAAATTCGCTGAGAGAGCCATAATGGAAGGAAAGATAATCTCTGTCCACATCAGGAGCACTTTCTGGACAACGCCGGAAAAATATCCCGCGTTTAGAAACCTGTTCAGCGCTGGAAAAAATCCATCACCCGATGAATCAGATATACTTGATCTGTGCACAGACAGGACATTCAAGGAATTGAAGGAAGTTTCTGGTGTTCCTGAGGACAGGTTGAGGGGAATTTTGCTTAATCTTGAATCATCATATTTAATTCAGAGATCGCTTAAGGATGGAAATCAAACCTATGAGAAAAACAAGGGAGAATTCAAGAATGGTTACACATTCCGAAATCTTCTCATCGATTTCATAGGCACAATGGGCCCCATGACCTTTGACGAGATAAGCGTGAAGTTGCCGTGCGATCAGGACATGCTTCGGAAAGAACTTGAAGAACTTGTTTCCGGAGAAATACTTCAAAAGGACTATATAACCCCTGTATTTGCAGAGCAATATATTGTAAAGGGAGATCTTGCATCCCTGTTAAGTGTGAAGGAAGAGGATCCGAAAAAGAACAGGATTGCAAAGCTTTCATGCCCTGTGGAGAATCTGGATCAATACCTGGAAAGGTATGGCTTCTTTGCAGATCTCTCCTGGGTTAAAGCGAGAACTGCCCACCTTAAAGAATCAGATGTCGATGAATATATTGAGAATGGAAAGATACTTGCAGGCAGATTTTTCAGGCACAGGAACACGTGGATAAGCAGGGAATTTGCCTCCACACTCAGGACACTGAGAAAACGTGAATTGAACCCAACAGAACTGAAGATATTGGAGTTCCTGAAATATGGCCCTGCCACAATAAGTGGAATAGCCTCTGCCATGGGTGAGGAGGTTCCCGTAATCAAGGAAAATATAAGAAACCTTGAATTTCTTGTCGAAGTAGGAAGCAGGAATGGCATGGTATATGGCATAACCCACGGCGAGGAGATATCAAGGCACGAGTCAGTGAAAAAAATGGTTTCTATGTTTGGCCCCGTATCAATAAGGGAATTGTCGCAGTTCTTCTGGATCGATATTTCACATGAAGACTTCAGGGAAATTAAATCCACTTATTATGATGGATCGATCTATTACGGGGAAGATATACCCAAGACCCCGCAGAAAATAATTGTCAGCGCAAACGATCTCATAACAATATATACTGGAAAGCAGTATGTTGAGGATTCAGGAATTAACGCACTCTTTTATGATGAAGGCAACCTCTGCGTATCCATGTCCATGGAACAGTTCAAGGCTACTTTGTGGATAGATTCCATAGTTATAGACAGAAAGGAATACATTTCCTCATTTATAGAAACACTGAAACGCCATGGTGAGAGGAACGGCATTGTGGATGTCATAATGCTTGACTTCCCTGAAGATATGAAAGAGGTACTTGCCAGGAGCGGATTCAATCTCTCTGGAAGAAATGCAATATTTGGGAGCGGACAATTCCTGGACCTTATCTCCGGAGACCTCCTGAATCTATCCCTGAACCATTATTCCTCATACAGAAATGTCAATAGGAGTGTGCTGGAGAAGATCAACCACGCCTTCCTGGGTTTCAGGGATTCCATAGAGGCGCACTATTCAGGTATAAAGGAGAATGAGCTTGAGAATTACTACCTGTCCGACCTCATTTACAATTTTAACGGCCCGTTCTCAATATCAGCCAAGGGCACTCCGGAGATCATATCCATATTCAGAACCATAAGGAAGGTTCCTCTGGACGGCAACAGGCCTAAGATACTGAAGGTCATAATGGAAGACCCTGCCGACGAAAAAGAGATAAGCCAGCTAACGGGAATAGATCAGTCGCACGTTAGGGAAGCTGTCAAGTATTTGTTTTCAAAGTGCATTATCGCAAAGGACCACAACGGAAACCTGAGATTTATTGTTGAACGTTATGAGAAAGCAGAATGCGTGAGGATAATACTGAGAGAAGTAATAAGCGCCCTTGGCTATATATCAAGGGACATCTATGAAAAGGTGACGGACGACCCTGATCTTGAGATATTTTCCCATGAAATTGCAAGCATGGTTAAATCCGGGGTTTTAAGGAAGACATTTATTAAGGACAGCCGGGAACCGTATTTCTTCTCGAGTAAAGCTGATATGAAACCGGGTCAGCCTTCCGGCAGAATGAGGATATTATCCCAGAAAGATTTTCTATACCTCTGCTTCAAGGATTTCATCAAATCCAATTTAGGAGGTACGAAGACATTCCTTGTTGAAAAGAATGGAGTGATTACAGGTGCCGTGTCTTTCAGGAAACTGGGTAGAAATTTCGAGATAAAGAATATAATCGGCGAGGAAATAAGCAGTGATGAGATAAAGAGGGAATTGAGCATACTCGGCTATTCAACCTCATTTTGAAATGCTTGCAAAAGATGATGATTTGCCCGCAATTAATCTGCAATTCAATTCGCCTGAAGGAAAATCATTATTTGCCTAAAATGTATGGGAATCTATGTCCTATGACTTGATACTCGTCGAAGGCATCAATATCGTCCTCTCATTGTTCTTATTGACCGTTTCATCGATGGCGGTTAAGAAGGGAGTCAGGATTTTTAAGTATATGCTGGTGTCATTTGCAATAATATTTATCTCGACCTTCATTACCGCGCTTTCGGCATTCAATATTGGCCCTGCATATTTTGGTTCCATGATTATCCCTGAATTGGCTCTCTTTCTCGTCATGATATTGTTCTATGTTGGTGTTATCAAGGGTAACTGAGGCTTTGTGTGGATGCAAAAGAAAATCAAAGGGACAAAATAATAGGGGTTCTGGAAAAGAACCCTGGGCTGCACTTCAGGGCGCTCCAGAGAGAGACAAATCTTGCTGTGGGGCAGTTGGAATACCACCTCTACCAGCTGGAAAAATTGGGAAATATATCCTCCAGGCGGGATGGGAGGTTCAAGCGTTACTTTATTTCAGATAATTCCACACTTCTGGACAAAAAGATTTCATATTATTTGAGAAACAAGAAAGCCAGGGAAATCATCATCAGGCTACTGAGGAAATCGCCAGAAAACTCAGAAGAATTGAGAATAAAATTGAAAATGAAAAGAGATGAAATGGAACAGTTAATCAATAACATGATCGATGACATGATAATTGTGAATGAAGGAAAACAACTATCCATAGCTGCTCCCACCCAGGTCAAGAAAGCCATAAGAAGTGTCAAGGCTTCTTTCCTGAGTGAACTGGCCGAGAGCCTCATAGATCTACTTGACACGGAATGATGAGCGCACGTATCTATGAACTGTTCAAAATGATCTCTTTCCTTTGTAGTATGTATAACCGCCGCCTATCATGAGCAGGCCAAGAAATATCCCGATTGAAAAGTATTCGAAATTATTGAGAATAATGTTTATTGCGGTAGACCCGATATTATTGATCGTGAAGTTTGAATTGATATTCTGGCTCGGGAAGACCAGGTAGGGATCCTCATAAAATGTGCTTGTGTTGTTCGAAATTGGGAAGCTTCCTATCGTGGTTATTCTTCCTGGCGTAATCGATTCGTATGAGGAGAAATTGACCGTTTGCCCGTTGTCCTCAAATTGGTTTCCCCAGATATACATTAATGGAAACGTCTTTGTAAGGTTGACAAGATAACCGTTGAATTCACCAGATGAGCGGTCATTTACCTGCCTGTGGTATTTGACGTATTTTTCCTTTACCCCGTTAGACAGGAAACTGTTCTGGAACATGAAAAGGGTTGAATTTCCAAACGTGTGCCCATGAAACATGATCTGGAATGAAATTTCCAGGGAATTTGTACTGTTAATTTCTGTCATGTTATCCGTTGAATTTTGATATGAACTTATTTCAATCTGGTTCGCAAATTCCGTAACATTAGTAAATACTTCCCCCTTTATGGACAGCTTTTGCAGGATGTGGAAGAGATCGAACTGGTTTAACATGTTCAATGAACCGGAGATGTTTGAATACAGTGGGTTTGATGTGTTAGTGGATATATTCACGAGAACGCCATTTAGATATTTTTCGTACTGCATCATAATATATTGAATCGGTTGATTAAATGAAATGTTAGTGCCAAGCAAATCCTTTGATGATAATCCTGTTGGAAAATTATTATTGTTCAGCAGGTACAACGCCTTCAACTGCTGTATGAGCATGCCTACTTCAGGAGAAAACGTGATAGTGGACGAATACGAACGATTGATATTACCGCTCTCAGATAGTTTCCAGCTTGATTGATTCCAGAACCCAATGAATGGTATCCCATCCTCCAGCATATATACGTACGGAACCGAGACGTTGAATGAGTTCCCATCAAGATTTATGGTGATCCCGGGATGCTTATAATACTCCATGCTTGGTCTATCGATTGCAGACTTGGCTAATGAATCCGTTCCGGAAATGGAAATAACACTGAATGCCACAATTATGCATACAATGGTAAGGTATCTCAATGATAATACAATAGATTAGTTTGATAATTTATTTTTGGTACAAACTCATCAGGAGAATTCCTCTTCCAGTTCCAGCATAATCTGGTTCATCACTTCGTCAAAAGACTTGCCTGTATATTCCCTAAGGCCACCCATCTCTGTTCTTAATTTGGCAACAAATTCATCATCTTCTCTGGAAAACTCTATGTTGCAGATCAACTCCTGCATTTATATCAACCAAAGCGTGATTTATATGTTGTTATTAAGCTTTCCATTACTTCCAAATTCTCTGCAATAAATTTATTAACTCTCAATTTTTTCGGGAATAGTTTCATAATGTATTTAATAATGTTAGAAAGAGAGAGAACGGATTCAAGGCGCTTAAACTCATTGCAATCATGATGATAACTGCAATGATGGCAATACCTCTTGTCCAGCATTTTAATAATGAACATGTTAGATC
>JAKAUD010000128.1 GCA_021827885.1 Thermoplasmata archaeon
GATCTTCCGACTCTCACGACATTACGGTCATAATTCCTTTTTCATGACATGTAATAGCTGGATGATTTTTTGTTGAGAGCTTTTAATAAGCCTCTTAAACATTTCATAACAAGGACAGTTTAGATGAACTTATTATAGCAGAAAAGTGCTTACATGCAAAATGTACTCCCAGGAAATATTACTGATTTTTCTTATAACCCGTGGATTTTCTGGGGCAATACCATTTGCCAAGGTTGGCGTAAAGGACGCAAATGTAGAAGGGTTCACTTCAATCTATACTTTAGGAATAGTTTTCACGATGTTAATTGAACAATTGATATACATTCCCTTAAAACATTCATTCGTCTATTTTGGGTCTCCTGATTATGTGATAATTCTCGCAGGGACCATAGGTGCATTTGGGTATCTATCCGGTTACGGAGGAATGAAAAGGGTACACGCAGGTATATCAAGTACGGTATTCAATTTGCAGGGACCCTTGATTTTGGTTTTTGGAGCGTTATTCAGTTCAGTCTATCCAGGAAATGTTATCACTTTGGGACTTATTATTTCGGTCATAGGCATAGTGTTCATAGGATCCCCGAGATTCAAGAAAAAAAGCATCTCGTTAGGATTTCCGTTTATATTGGTCATTCTTGCTCCTATACTGTGGGCATTAGAATGGGTCTTCTTCTCATTTGTCTCAATTAAGGACCCTGTTTTCTTTACGTTCCTGTTGTACCTAATTGCCTTCCTTGTGGTCACGATTATCGGTATCGCAAGGAAAGCACTCTTCAATGTTTCCAGGAGGACGTTCATGTACGCTTTCACGGGAGGGGCATTAGCAGGAATCGCGAACGCTTCATACGGTGTCTTTATCACCAATTATGGCACAGCTTTGACAGGAATCGTCACTATAATATCTGTCCCTGTCTCAGTGTTGCTGGTCATAGCAGTACTTCATGAAAGGTATACGCTTATTGAAGTCATCGGGTTGATTGTTACAGGCATAGGATTAGCAATTGCTCTCACTCTGTAGCGCTAGAGTCGAAAAGATTAATAAGTCAATCAATTGCGAAGTGAGAAATGGCTGATTTAAGACTCAAAAGACTGCTATTCATTTTTACATTAGTAACTCACAATAGAACTAGTATAAGTCATTGCAGGATTCACTTAGAGGTTCAAAAGTCTTGTACGCCCTTGTGGTACCTCTTTCGTCAATCTAAATTACTATTCCACTAGGTTCTTCGGGTGCAGACAACTCGAGGCAGTGTGAAAAATATTTAAAAATCTTTCTAAGTCTGGTCCGAGTTAGTTTATCCCTGACCACTGTATGCGGTCAATCTTGAGTAGATTCTATATTAACAAAATAGAAAGGGAGAAGGCTTTACTTCTTCCACACTTTATTGAAGATTATATTGATGAAGACAACCCTACAAGGCTATCGACTCATCTGTAATCTCCCTTGACCAAAGAAGAAGGGCCTCAAATTTTAAGTTCTTGAGCAAAGGTCGTAAAGACCTAACGATCCTTCTGATCTGCTGAGGCTGCATTTCAGTAGCCTTATGAATTAAAGCTATTGTTGCAACATCTTCTATATATTTCATCCTGTAAGAAATCATATTACTTTCTCGACCCTTCATTATAATATTCTTTTCCTACCTATTCTCTTCTTATCCTACCACCGGTCCTTAAAATGCACTCTTCAGCTGTTACCTCCATTGGATCGATTATTGGGACACTTAGATCATCTTTTTTTAGAGCTAAGGGCACCTCTGTACATCCAGCCAAGATATGAGTTGCGCCTCGCTCAATCAGTTCATTTGCAATTTTAGTGAGTTTTAGACTTGCTTTTTCAATATTTCCAGCTTTAATTAAACGTATCTGTTTCATTACTTTCTCCTGATCCTTAGGTAGTAAAACCTCGACACCCTTATCCCTCAGCGGAGATTCGTAGAGTTTAGATAGTACAGTGAGAGTAGTACCTATAATTCCTATTTTATAGCCAGCTCTAATCCGTTTAACAGCAATGTCTACCATACTAAGTATCTCTGCATTTGTGTTCTTACGCATTTCTGTCAGCCAAAGATGAGCGCTGTTACAAGGAATTGCTATGAGATCTGCTCCAGAATCCTCCAATTTTTTAATCCCATATAAAAGAGCAGGCAAAGGGGATTCACCTTTCCCAAGATAAGCAAGCGTTCTGTCAGGTACTCTAGGGTTGTTGAAGATTACTATGGGGATGTGCTCCTGATCGGTTCTTGCATCAGTCTTATCTACTAATTTTTCTAAGAAATAGACTGTAGCCTCAGGTCCCATGCCACCTAGTACCCCCAGCAGAGATTTTAACTTCATGTCACTTCACCCATTTTCCCTCGAGAATAGTGTTCACTTTTTTTACTCCAGTGGAAGTCTGGATATGATTTCGTTGCCCAAATTTGGTCCCAGACTTTGCCTTAGCGTAGAATCCGAAGCCTCCATATATTATAACTGCAACTATTAAGGATATCAGTATCTGAAATTTCGGCTGTACAGAAATAGCTGTTAACGGAACAATTATGACGTTCGGAACCATCATTATGAGTACGACTATGGCTGAGATTACAAATATTACCCCCGCATAGTAAAGAAAATGAACAAAGAAGTCCACTCGTGGATGAACTGTTCTAGGCGTCCATGAGTGTTCGCCGCCGAAAGACATCATATTGCCAAACCCCCGAGACATGAAGACTTTTGGAATTAGTAACAACCCTGTAATGATCATTGCCAGAGGAAAGAATTTTTCAGCGTTATGAAAAGAATACAAGTTTGTCGTAGTAAAGGCATTAATCCCTGCATTATCCTGTTGAGCAAATGCAGGTGCAATAACTGCAAACCATCCTGCGGTCTTATCGAATTTAAATGTCTGGGTTTCCATGAATAACAAAAGAAATACTATGTTAAATCATTTTTTATCACATATTTGAAATAGCACAGAATTGGAGATTGAGAAGCCATGGTTATGTAAGAAAAGCCAGACATGACGTTCAAATATAAGTTCCAATGTCATAAGGGGAGAAGGCACTTTATTAAACTGCCCATCCTATTGAGATTAATACAAATGACAGGCGACGTAGTGACCATTACTAATTTCCTTTAGAATTGGCTCTTTAAACTTGCATAAATCAGTAGCGAATTGACATCGTGGATAAAAGCTGCATCCATACTGCCCTTCCTGATGGATCAGTCCATTACTTGAAACTGGTACATCCCCAATCTCTCTCCCTAACTCTGGTACCGACTCAATTAGAATCTTGGTGTAGGGGTGGAGAGGGTTCTTAACAATTTCTTCCCTGCTAGCTCTCTCTGCAATTTTTCCTAAATACAGGACTGCTATCTCTTGGCTTAGATAAGAAGCTAGCGCAATATCGTGTGAAATTACTAGCATGGAAGTATTTTGCTCATTGTTTATTTTTTTTAGATAATTAAGTATGCCAGCCTTTAACGAAACATCCAGCATGGACGCAGGCTCATCAGCAATCAAAAATTTCGGTCTTAGAACCATGGCACGAGCAATCAACACTCTCTGTCTCTGACCGCCTGATAATTGATACGGATGTTTTCCAAGAAAATCTTCGACCGGCTTCAGACCCGCGTTCTCCATTACTTCTTTTATGTCTTCATCATTGTATTCTATATGGTTAAGTTTTAACGGTTCTTCTAAAATTTGCTTTATTTTGAATCTTGGGTCCAACGCGCTGTAGGGATCTTGGAAAATAATCTGAATTTTCGTTCTGACTTGTCTCAATCCTTTTCTACCCATAGAAAAAATATTGGTCCCTTCTATTTTCACAGACCCACTGGTTGGCTTAATAAGTCCTAGCATAATTCTGGCTATTGTAGTTTTTCCACTTCCAGTTTCTCCAACCAACCCAAAAATCTCCCCTTCTCTCACATTAAGAGAGACTCCGTCCAAAGCTCTTACAAATTCCTTCCTGAAGTATGCTCCCCTAAGATGGTAGTACATTTTCAAGTCTGTTCCTTCGACTATATCCATTTAGCCACTTCCGTAAAGATCACAATAAACAGCGTGGTCTTTTTCCACGACCATCGACTTATAGTCATAATTCTTACAACTCTCTCTTCTAGAAGGGCACCTGTCATAAAATCTGCACCCGTATGGGGGATTAATTAGACTGATGATATCACCAGGGATGCCGGTTATCTCTTTTTCAGTCCTTGTAGTTATTATTGAAGAAAGAAGGGCATTGGTATATGGGTGATAGGGGTTTGTCAATACATCCTTTTTTTTGCCTGTTTCGCACATTTTACCCCCATACATAATGCCCACTTCATCTGCCACTTCTGAGACCAAAGCTAAATCGTGACTGATAAATACAGTAGTGAGGCCATACTCTTTACTAAGAGATTTTAAGAGTTTTAGTATCCCAATTTGTGTAACCACGTCAAGTGCAGTTGTTGGTTCATCTGCTATCAGAACTCTTGGATTATCCATCAGTGCCATTGCAATTACTACTCGCTGTTTCATCCCACCGCTTAATTCGTGTGGAAACATTTTTACGACTGACTCAGGAAGTCCGACGATTTTGAGTTTTTGCCGCGCCAAGTTTAACGCATCACTTTCCCTCATTTTTTCGTGAACTACAAGTGTCTCAGCTACCTGCTTCCCGATGTTTATCACAGGATTTAATGAATTCATTGCTCCTTGGAAAACCATAGATATGTATTTACCTCTCATCTCAAGGAATTTGTAGTCGTTGAGTTTTAAAACATCCGAACCATTTATTCGAATCTCCCCTCTCTCAATTACAGCATTTGACGGCAAAATTCTAAGAATCGATAGCCCCAGAGTTGTTTTGCCGCATCCGGATTCGCCAACGAGGCCAAAAGTCAGACCTTCTCCTATGCTCAAACTAACGTTATCAACTGCCGATAAAAAACCCCCGCTGACTTTATATCTTACTGTAAGGTCCTTAATCTCAACAAGGCTCATCTATTTTCCTCCATTTTAGGATTGAACATTTCCTCGAGTGGAATACTTAAGAATACGAAACCCACTATTAATAAAACGAGGAATAGACCGGGGAAGAAAGAAGTCCACCAGAACCCATCGATCACTCCTCCAGTAGTGAAAGCCATTTCAATCTGTTGTCCCCAGCTGATGCTTGTGACGTTGCCAACTCCAAGAAAAACCATTGCTGCCTGTGTAAATATGGCTGTACTAACACTCAGGATACCTGTCGCAATAACAACAGATGCTACATTTGGGAAAACGTGTCGGAACATGATATAGAGGGGGGATCCATTTACGGATCTCGCAGCTTCGACAAACTGACGCTCTCTTATAGAAAGCGTCATGGACCTAACTATTCTAGCAGTTCTCGGCCAACTTACAAATCCTATAATTAAAATGACATTTAAGAGTGACGTCCCATATAGGGCCCCTATTACTATTATCAAAACGAGGGAAGGGAGGACCAGCACGAAATCTGTTAACCTCATGAGTATCTCATCAAAAATGCCCCCAACATATCCTGCGATGATGCCAATAGTCAAACCCAACAATAAAACGACCGCAGCGGCCGCAAATCCCACTTCCAGAGATATACGTGATCCCCATATAGTTAAACTAAGGACATTTTCTCCAATTTCGTTTGTTCCAAATGGATACTTAAGACTTGGAGAAAGGTTCATCGAAGAAAGGCTGGTAGAATGGGGAGGTGAGATTGGAAGAACAGGCGCCAAAATTGCTAATAAAATAAAAAATATAATTATTCCCGCTCCTACAACTCCTATTTTTCTCTTGCTAAACTTTTTCAAGAATTCCGATACATTACTCATATCTAATCCTCGGATCAATGTATAGGTAAACCAAATCTGCGATAAAATTTGCTAGGATTACTGCAATAGATACTACCAGAAATGCACCCTGCAAAAGTGGATAATCTCTTCCCATTATTGCCTGATAAATCATCCAGCCTATTCCTGGCCACGAAAAAACTGTCTCAATTACCATTATCCCTCCTATCAGAACCCCTATCTGGACTGCAATAACTGACACCATTGGAAGCATTGCATTAGGCATGGCATGCCTGTTCAAAATCACATTTTCTGGTACACCTTTTGCTCTAGCAGTGTTTATATAATCTTCTGTTAAGACGTCTGTTAGGCTGTTTCTCATTATCAGAGTATAAGACCCAAATATTACAAATGTCAACGTAATAAATGGGAGAAACAGGTGACTTAGTAAGTCAAGGATTTGACTGAAAATTGAGCTATAAGAAATGCCATAGGTGTACATTCCTGACAATGGAACTCCTTTTACGTGAAGAAATGCTGACATTAGCAATGCACCGAGCCAAAAGCCAGGTATTGCATACAGAATCATAGAAGCATTCGTTACTATTGTGTCTGTTTTTGTTCCTCTCTTCCAAGCTGCTAGTTTTCCAGTATAGATACCCAGAAATATAGCTACAACAGTAGCAGGAATTCCAAGAATTAGGCTATTTAATATTGCGGGTATTATTAGAGTTAACACAGGCATTCCGTAAGCATAAGAGATTCCGAAATTTCCCTTGGATATATTCACTATAAATAACCAGAACTGAATGTACAGAGGCTTATCAAAACCATATTGTTTCTCAAGATATAGGTACTGGCTGTGGGTAAGATAGGAATTGCTAAACATTAATTGGATTGGATTTCCTGGGAGAATACGAAAAAGAACAAAATCGAAAACTAATACAAGAAAAATTAAGACTATTGCGATTAAGGCTCTCCTGATCAAGTAGTTTAGTATCTTTGAACCATGCTCTACCTCTTTGGTCTTTTGGTCGGACATATCTGTCTCTTTTTTTATGTTTTTATGAAGTGACGACTATGGCTCCGACCTCTTTTTTCGGTTTCTCACATATAGTCCAGCCACTAACCCGACCACTATGACGACTACCACTACTGATGCCACGATTATTGGTAGAGTATTATTAGCAGGTGGAGCGTGAGTGGATGTTGAAACCAGTTCTGGATTTAGTAAGATCCACATTCCGTACCCATATTGCGGAACCATTCCTGAATAATTCGCTGGAACATTTGTCCATTGTGTATTGTAAGCAAATAGATCCTCTGGGGAATCCAGTGGTAGTATGGACGCATTCAAGTAAGTCAGATTTTGCATTTCAAAGGCGTCTCTTTTTGCTGCAGAAGTAGAAGTTGCACTAGTCATTGCAGTGTACAATTCATTGTATGTACTGTTGTTGTACCCGGGGGAATTTCCATAAAGGTGAAGCTGTGAACTAGTCATAACGTATAATTCGCTGCCGAAGTTAGCATCAGAGAACCAGTCTGCAATTATCATGTCATAGCTGTATGAATCAGTCATTGCGGTTATGGTCGCGGTATCGTAGGCGCCAGTGGTCACTTCAACACCTATAGCTTTCCATTCCTGAACCATCACGGGCGCAACGTCAATCCACGCAGTCATTCCTGAAGGAATAGCCAAGCTTAGCTCGAAGGTTGTTCCGTTCGGAAATTCACGATATCCGTTAGGTCCCCACTTATAGCCACTTTCGTTTAATAGTTCATTAGCAAGTGAGACATTATAAGGCCACGGCTTGAGATAAGTATTATAATCCGGATTTCCAGGTGGAACAAGACCCACTGTGGGAAGGGCATACCCGTTATAAGCTAGCTT
Organism: Thermoplasmata archaeon; assembly: GCA_021827885.1. The sequence continues at coordinate 7,670 of JAKAUD010000128.1, forward strand.
AATCAGATAGCTGAGGTTAAGCGCATAAGATAATGCCTCTCTTACATTGATGTTCCTCAGAGCCGGGCTTCCGTTACCGTTCGGAAATTCATTATATGCAATAAACTCGTCTATAGTGGAGGGAGCGGCAACTACTTTCACACTGGTATCATTTTTCAGGGAAGGGAGCATTGTCGAGGCTACGAAGGCCTCCGAGACATATCCAGATTCAAGTCCTGCCAGTAATGCTGTATTGCTAGTATAGTCCTGAACAATTAATTTTGAATAGTGTGCGGAATAAGCCGGATACCAGAATTTGGGATTTTTTACCAACTCAAGAGCGGCATTCGGTGTATAATTGGCCATCAGGAAAGGTCCACCCCCGACGAACGAAGCACCGGTAGTAAATCCTGAATAGCTAGAGTCGTTAAGATTTTTCCATATGTGATAAGGTACTATCACTTGAGGTAAAGCGACATAAATAAAGCCGATGCCAGTAAATTTTATCATGACAGTGTAATTGTTAATGGCAGTCGTCGATGTAACACTCTTAAACCAGCTATTTTCGTGCGTCCACGGCTGTTTATACTCGTTGAAAGACCACGCTACGTCTTGGGCCGTAATCGGCACACCATCTGACCAGACCGCATTATGATTTAGATAAAAAATGGCCGTATGATTAGTATAGTTAATGTCCCAGCTTGAAGCTAGATAAGGTACGAGTTCTGTCATGTTGGCACTCCAACAGACTAGGGCCGGATAAACAAGTTCCATAATGGTTTGAGTTGTCATGTAGTGTGTGTTAAACGGATTCAGATAATCAACGAACGACGTTCTCCCCCATATAAAAGTTGCATTGGAGCTATTAGCAGCTGCTGCAGACAAAGCAGCAGATTGGTTATTTTGTCCACCATTGCTTAGTGCTGCGAAGGTAAAAGATCCTGCAACCATTACTAAGATTACCAAAATACTGACTACTTTAGAAATCTTATCCATCTTAATTCACAGAAATTACAAGAGAAGTCATTATATAAAAATTTTGGACATTTTAGACCGCTAAAATTGATTTGGTCTAATCAATTTTTCTATCAAGAATAAATTTTATCCATAAAATTCTGAGACTTATGAAATAAATTATAAATTCTCAAGAAATGACAGGCTCGGCTTTTTTCAGCTTATCGAATGTAGTACTGCCCAAATATATTCTAGGGGCTGCAGGAATATAAGATTCTGCATGAGAGTCTTTCACTTGATTGCGTTTATGGAGTTGAGTGGTGGTTGGGTAGTAAAGACTGTCACATACTAGCGATAATAAAGCTGTTCTCAATGGTCTGCTCCCTTATGGAACTGGGACAGTATAAGATTAATATTATAAGTAAGGAAGAAGAATCCATATGGCTGGATAATTGCCATAATAGAAAATCTTATGCCAAACCACCTTCTCGAGACATTGATGAACTCACTGGAGTTTAGCATACTCCTAGTGTGACTCCCACCCTAATTTTCTGATCTGATCCTATTGAATTTATATAGAAATCAAGGAAGAGGCAGATATCCGATATGTCTATAGCGTCAAAGATGTTTATTAAGGGTTTATTTCAGACTTTGTTCTACAGTTTTATGTCTCCGCTTTGGTTTGCAAAATCTTAGGCAGATAAATTTCTGAGTAAGTAATTATTTAACCGTGTTAAGTTCGAAATTTAACTAAAATCGAACTCTCTCCTTTAGCATTTAGATAGAATAAGTAACTCTTTTTGTCTGGGTCGATTTAACCTCATAAGAGTCCGTATTAAATTCTAGACAGGGCACTATTGCGATTTTGGAGTTGAATGCGAGCCAACCTACTGCTTTTAAGATTTTAAAGTTCTTCTGAATACAATTTTCCTCTCTCAATTTCAGAGGTTTTTAAATCTTTCGGGAAATAACTGGAACGAATTATGCTGCTGGAGAATACACCTTTAAATTTTTCATTTTTCACAGCGTATAGTTTGTTATACTCTTTGAACTCTTTTCCAGGTGCATTGTCTGCGTGATAGAAAATTGAGAGTACATTTGGGGGCCTTCTATCTACGGCAACTACCAAGATATTTGCCCCCCCTTTAATGTACTCTTTTCGTTTAGAAATCTCCATTGCCTTTGCAAGTCTTGTCTTCATATCGCCATCAATTGTCATGACAAAGTTTAAAAAAACTTCTGTGTCGTTTATAAATTCTGGATGTTCGTAACCCAGAGTTTCGTTTATCTTGTTTTTATCAAACCACCCGTTATGAACCATGTAAACTTCATATCTTTGGTCTGTTGCGTGAAATGGATGATTATTAAGTACACCCATTCCTTCACTTGGCGCTGCAGCCCGTGCATGCATCATGATGATTCCATTGGAGATTTCTGGTACCTTAGTGTCACGCCTCAGGGGAGTCGAATATCTGTTAAACACTATTCTTTCTTTGTTTATATTTAGAAACCCCCACCCATCCTTGTGAGATAGCTTCCTGCCATCTTTGTCTAAACGAAGAGGATCTTCGGAAGCTACATCCGAAAGTGATTGAAAAATAGATCGGAATTCGTCCTCAAAATTCCCCCAAAGTATTGCGATTCTACACATGCTTAATATAATGGACATTTACTTTAAATAATTTATTTAAGCTATTACACTGGAATGTTTATGCAGATTTCACTCATTTTAAGTTTAAGAGATTAGTGTATTTATTACGTAGTTAACATAGTTTAGAGAATGTTTTTAGAGTGTTAGAATAAATGTCGAGATAAAGGTAGCCGAACCACTTACCAGGCTATTTTGCACCCTTCAGTGGTCCGGATGCTTACCTTTGCATCAACGGCACTATAAGATGACTAGGGATAGCTCTTGACTTTAGCAAATATGTAAACTTCCACGACCGACATTAATGCGTCCCTTGACGTCAGCGATTTGACTTATTTTTTTTCGTTGTTTGTTGTACTATTTGAATTTTTCACAATCATTGACGTAGTAAAGACGGGGGAGATGTTTAGTTCCTATTTCAGTAAGTTGATTTTCAACTCTTTTGTTTCTCCTCTTCAATTTTTCTCAATAGTACTATGAATTATGCATGGGTAGGAGTACCACTGATCGTTTGTCGCACATTAGGTAGAATTATAAAGAGTAACAAAGTCACCTCATCTGATTTTGTCTTTAAATTCAGAATAATAGGGCAAAGCCGTATCGTCCAGAAAATTTATTTCAATAGGGTCACTGATATTACCGTAGAGAGATTCCACCGGCTGAAGAGGATGCTCCAGTGTCATTCGATTGGACTGTTAAGGTCCGCGGGGACTGGTATGCATCTGTGCTCGCAGCTGGCAAGGCGGATAAGGACTTCCCGTTATAGAAGGTTTTGACAGTGGGTGATGTCGGACTTAAGAGGCTTGCTGATTACACCAACGGTTATCCCACGATAGTGGTGATCGTTGGAGTGCAGAGGATATGCGGTCCCCTACCCTAAACCCTTCATATTCACCCGTGATGGTCAGATACTGCAGATAACACGGTCTCCCGCCCGCATGGGTGATTCCAGAATCCAAATACGGCAATAAAGTGGACAACGATAATGGCGTTCACTTGAAGAGTGTGGAATACGGAGGGAGCAGGGGAGATGACTGCGACTAGAGTGTCTATCCGTACTGCACGGAAGATGACACCATGGAACCGGAGGACATGCAGGAATGGGTTTCAATATTATGGATGAAGCACCACAAGATGATGATGAAGTCGGAGAATATGCTGTCGAAGGAGCTCATCTTCCTCATGAAGAGGGTAACGATGCTGAAAGAGAGGATGGGTGAAGATAAGAGGGTGATGAGTGCAGTAGATTGGAGGCATGATATTAAGGCCAAGAATGGTAAGGAGAGAAAGAATGAGGACGGCTCTGGGTGATTAGAATGACTAAGATAAGGAAGAAAGTGCCAGCAAGAAATTAGTTTATAATGGGAAAATACCATTTGGTAAAAGGCGCAGGCGAATGGCACTTAAGGATCGCGCTGACACAGGCAATAACGTCGTGCTGAGAGTCAGAAAATACTGGCATTAGGAGGTGACAATCTCCGCCTCCCTAACAATAATCTCAGTCGTAGATTTGATGAATGCCAATTTCCACCTTATCAACATCACTTCCTACCATTCCACCAATCAGGCCATTCCATAGGCTCATCTGCTTGCTGGGTACGTATAAGTCTTCACACTTCGCTAAGTGTCAATACCTTATTTCATAACTGTCTCTCTGTTTGAATACCTCAGTTCCACACATTTTTCAACCCTTTCATGATATTTTTCATTGCCCTGAGAGGCCCCATAATCCCCTTCGAATGTGTAGCGGGGAGGTTTGCAGCTAGACCACTTCTACTCAAATCACTTTCCTTCAGGGAATATAGGAATGAAATATTGAGTTGGCAAAAAATGGCTCGTGAATCATGGAAATTTCTCAATATTTTATGACCGCGTTCATAACACACTTCTATTCGGTGAGTGCTTTTGCAGCTTGAACACTCAAAATGAGAGTGATTCCATACAAGGTGGCAACCATTTCAGGTTTCATAATCAAATATGCACTGCTGGAGTATATGGGTTATTACGGAGTTTACATAGTATCGCCTAAGTACGATTACTCAAACAGAAGTACTCGGATAGGCCATTCTAATCGAAGCCTCGATATTCTCTGAAGCATATGCTAAAGAAATTGTCAAGAAAAGGTATGAGATTTCTGCCTAGTCTTAATTGCCTCAATTTAGATCTTTTGAATGCAGTTCCAGTTTTCAAGTCTTGAAACGAACGGTCAGGAATGATCAAGAGTGAGGAGGATGTAATAAGTTGCAGGAAATGATCCCAGCTTTCGATACAGGATATCAGCCTTAAACATCTAATAGCGTTATAAATTCCCTATATTTTTATATTTAATCTGCTATTTGCCCATAGAGGAGAAAGGGGATATGTATCCAAGAATCCGTACTGCTAAAGGGGCCTATCTTTTTGATGAAGAAGGAAAAAAATATATTAACTTTTCAGAGTCTATAAATATCCTTGGTCACAGAAATCAAGAATTGTTGTCGGTGATTCGGAGTCATTTAAAAACGGAAATCATCCATTACCCTATGACCATTTCAACACAACCTGCGGCATCTGAATTGGAGAACAAGTTGAAGAAAGTGACAGGATTGAACGATGGCACAGCAATATTCTCAAGTTCCGGTTCTGAGGCATGCGATATTGCTCTTTCAATTCTTTCAGACTTTGGTCCAGTTGTTACCTTGAAAGGAGGGTATCAGGGATTAAGCGGCCAATTCCTGAATAAGGGCGAATATGATAGATTAAGGTATGGACACGGATTCAATTTATCCTTCCCCAAGAGCAGACAAGTCATTGATGAGTTGGAGGAGTTCGTAAATCTCGGGGCGAGAAGCATATTGTTGGAAGAGCTTCAGGTTGAGGCAGGAGTCAGGGAAGTGTATGATGGTTTTTTAAAGGACGTCAAAGATGCTTTTCCAGAACTCTTGGTCTGTGTTGATGAGTCATACACCGGCTTGGGTAAAACAGGAAGGTTGTTTGCATATCAATGGCAGGAAATCGTTCCAGACATAGTGGTGATCGGCAAAGCGATAGGTGGCGGAATTCCCTTAGGTATAACTTTTCTGCACAAGGGAGTTCTTGACAGATTAGAGACCGCTAAGAGATTCAGAAATAATTCTTTTGGATCAACCGCTGGAAATCTTATGGGACTTAGTATTGCCAACTTTCTGATTGACAAAGTTTCTAATGATCATTTTCTGGGTGAAGTCAGGGAGAAAGGAGATCTTTTCAAAACCATGTTTGGTGAGAAATTATCGAGAAGTATCAGGGGACGAGGACTCATACTTGGAATAAAGCTAGATGAAGGAAATATCAGCGATACCATAATGAAGATTCGGGAACAGGGTGTTTACGTCACGAGAATGGACGACGTCATTAGAATATCCCCTCCGCTTAACATACCACAAGATATCTTGATAAAGGGAGGAAAGAAAATAATGAATATAATAGAGAATCTCTAGCTCGGAGGCTGAGATGTCTGTTCTACATCACTCTCCTTAAGGGGAACCTTCCTCATTCTGTATGAGATAAAGAGTCCGATAAGGAACCATATTACTACTATCGGTCCAGCCAGTATAAATGGGAAGGGCAATCCCAGGAAGCTGTAATAAAATATTATGATGATGAATATGCTTCCGATCGTCGGGCCAACTATGTGCTTAAGAATGTTAAGCTCCTTCAATCTGTTCATCAGGAACGCAAGAGACTGATTCACTGCAAAGTGATATATCAGATTTGTCACAGTCAGTATTGTTGCCCAAACCACGACTGTATAGAAGAAACCGGTCAGGACACCGTAGTGAAGAACCATCGGTATTTGAGTCAGAAGCGTTGCTGCTAAAGCAAAAACCAAGACTGCTAATGAAGCCCTGCTTGGGCTTCCATATTTAGGATGGATCTTGGAAAACGACTTTGGCAAGATATTATCCCTGCTGAGCGAGTAAAGAATTCTTTCTGCGGCATTCCCAAACGTCAAGGGGGACGTTATTTGACCCATGAGGGCAATGATGAGTACGAGAAGGGCAAATCCCACTCCTACAAACTTAGCCGTTACAAGTAAGGCTGGAGCATATGTTCCCGCCAGTGCGGCCAGTCCGGATTTAGGAACACCCACAGAGATGGCATACATCATGAAGGTCTCGAAAATTCCTGCCACCAGTATAGAGGTTATTATCGCTTTTTTCATCGTTGCTTTTGAAAATTTAGCCTCTTCACTGAAGTGAACTACCGCAGAGTATCCTATGTATGCTGTCAGAGGTCCCGTGACCATCCCGATGAAGAAACCGCTCAACCCGCCGCTCGAATTAGCTATGTTAAAAGTACCAAGAGTGTTGTAGTGACTGTGTGAAACGATCATAATGCCTGCAGCAGTAATGAATATTAGCTGTGCAATCCCAACGATCATTGCTATGATGGCTGAAAGCTTGATCCCAAAGTAGCTTACCAGGAATACAAAAATAACGACTAAGATGCTGGCTAGGAATGGTATGAAAGTTGGAAGTGTAACGTTGAATAAGGTACTTGCAGTAACTGGTATAAGCCAGCCGAAGACTGTGGATGAAATTATTACAGGAGTCATCTGTGCAATAAACTGATCCCAAGCTACTGCCCTTGAGATTACAGGGCTGTTTGTACCCTTCTGTACAAATTTGTAAAAACCACCTGCGTTGACCACCTTGGTTGAAAAAATGTAAACCGCTATGACATTAAAGAACATTAGAGCTGTGCCAAGAACAAAAGTCAACGGCGCTGCCTCTCCCGCAAATGAAAGGGCAGTAGTAGATGAGACAATGTAAATGCTTCCCGGAAAGATCGCAATTACTGAAAGAAACACTATACTCCAAAAGCCAAGAACTCCCTTTGGCAGATTCTCTGTTGCCATAGGCATTATTATGCAGTCAGATCTACATAAATCTTTCTAGGTTTTATTGAGTTATTTTCTGATTATTTCTACGGTGACCTCTTGACTGTTTTACCGTTCTTTATGACTAAAACCACATTTTCCGGACTAAGCACTGAGACGTCTTTAAAAGGATCTCCTTTGACTGCTATTATATCGCCCCTAAATCCCTTCCTAATGGACCCCGTACTTTCTAGCCCTAAGCATTCAGCAGCCGAAGACGTTGCTGCTTTGAGTGCATTTTCTACTCCTATAATTTCTGAAAGGTAGATTATCTCCTTTGAATTAGTTCCGTGAGGCTCATCGAAAGTGCCGAGGAAGTCAGTTCCGACAGCTATCTTTAAACGAGATTCGTGAGCTATTTTTACTTCCTTCTCGATGTGGCGTCTGATCATTGCATCTCTCGTCTCGTTCGCATTTTTCCTTGCTCTTTTATAAACAGACAACGTAGGTACATAGAAAGTTCCCTTTTTCTTCATATCTTCCGCGAGTTCATTGGTTAACCCTAACCCATGCTCTATGCTATCAAAATCAGCTTCCACGGAATTTAATATTGCCGTTTCGCCATAAGCATGTGAAGCGGCCTTCATACTCGCTCGATGTGCTTCATCGCTGATCGCTGACAACTCTTCTATCGTAAATTCATCCTTAATTTTTCCTCCCCCAACAAAGCTTCGCGAGGAGTACGCCTTAATCGATTCAGCCCCATTTCTAATATTCAACCTAACAGCTTTCCTGCACTCCCACGGTCCATCACAGTAGTACGAGTAAGACATTCTCTTAGAATCTTCATAAGAGAGAAACTTTGGGTCATCATTTCCTCCAGTCTCTGCTAACGAAAATCCTGATGAAATTATTCGCGGTCCCAACAAAATTCCATCCTTTTCGGCTTTACTTAATCCTAGCGATACTTTATCGCCCATTGTTCTGACAGTCGTAAAACCGGCTAGCAATAACTTTTGTGAGTCATAAACGGATTTTACCGTCAGAGAAACATCTGGAGTCAGCACCCAATCACTCAAAGAATGACTTTCAGTCCCAAAGAAATGAATGTGTGTGTCTATGAGTCCCGGAAGAAACGTGACATTAGGTAATTCAGTAGCCCCTTCTGCCAATTTGCCAGATACACTGTCGATTTCGTCAATAAACTCTATAAGTCCCGTCGTCTCGTTGATTCCGATTTCGGCAGTTTCAATTAACTTGAATCCATCGAAGACTTTACCTCTTAACTTCATATTATTCAAATCTCTCTCCGACATATTAAATCTGTGTATACCCATATTTTACCGCGACTCGTATGTTAGATTTTTGGAAATTTCACAAATTTATTCCGTTACTCTTTAGCATTTTTAGCCTGATCATATCATTCACCTTAAAAATGAAGAATCCAGATCAGAATTTTCTAACACGATTGAAATTCATCTATCTTTAGATAAGCTGATAGCTTATAACGGGATTATTCAAGGAATATTGACATTAAAGGTACTATGTTTGACGATAGCAAACAAGGAGCCATCGTGAGTACAAAGCGCGCAAAAGGGTATTTACAATGGCCGTAGGGAAGCAGTAAAATGGCCGATTCTGTTCTGAAAGCGACCCCTATAGGGGACGGGCCCGAGGGGATTTGAACCCCTGACCTACTGGTTAAGAGCCGGTCGCTCTACCTGTCTAAGCTACGGGCCCAGCGAAGGTTATTCGTTCCAAAGCATAAATATTTCCGGCTCTCAAACGGGGAAGATGAATTACAAATCCTAATAATCTTCAGTGTTCCTACTAGATGTTCAAATGTCAGTCGTTCAATACGTGTCCATTTTCTAGTATTCTCGCTATCTCTGGTCTTATGATTTCCTGAGGAATTTCCTGGCCTGTCTTCAACATTTCTCTTATTTTAGTCTGGCTGATGATCATCCTATCCTCAATAGCGTGAGGACAGACGTTTTCGGAGGTTATTCCTCTACACTTCTTGCAGTAGAATGTGTCCCTGAATTTTAGTGGAATCATTCCTATATCGATTTCATCGAATATTCTCTGAGCAGCATATGGATCATAGTAATTGCCGACTCCCGCCTGATCTCTTCCAATTATGTAGTGTGTAGCCCCATAGTTTCTCCTGATTATCGCAAGAAAAATCGCTGCCCTTGGCCCCGCATAACGCATTGTAATCGAGAGAGAACCCATCATTGCCTTTTCAGCTCTATGGTAATTCTTCAACAGAGCTTCATAAGAATTCATTATCACATCCGCTCTGTAGTCCCCTTTCTTCAGTCGGCCGACTACAAGGTGGACAAACAGCCCATCTATGCCTGGAAGCTCGAGTGAGACTTTTTGAAGATATTCATGTGCTACGTGTGGGGGATTCCTAGCTTGGTAGGCAACAATATTTTTCCATCCTTTATTTTCGAACTCCTTCCTGACTTCGGAGGGGTGTTTCTCGTAAACTCCTCCGGGAAGCTCTGGATCTCTGTATATCTTGACTTTGCCGGAGATTGAGTAATCTCCGTACTTCTCAAATATGTCCTGCACGTTTGGGTGTTTCATTTCCAGGGTACCGTAGACTTCTTGTGCAATTTCTTTTTTGTTTAACCTATACTTCGTTTCGATATCCA
>JAKAUD010000231.1 GCA_021827885.1 Thermoplasmata archaeon
TTTAATTCAGAGAATTTTTCAAATGCGAGCGCCTTAAGCGGTACGACATAGAGGGATCGCTTTCCCGCTTTTATGTTGCTCATGATTGCGGCATATGCAATCAGTGTTTTCCCTGCTGCAGTCGGTACTGTGACAAGGAGGTTCCTGTTCTGCCTCAATTTTAAAATGGCTTCCTCCTGGTGGGGATATAATTCAAAGTCCTTTCCCAGAATCTCTATGAATCTATCATCAAACCCCATCTCTGAGAGCCGCATCTAACCTCGTATAGCGGAGACAGATAAGGAAGTTATCTTACCGATCATAATAAACATTTAAATTATATTAGCATATGCCTAATTGCATGGATCCAGATGTGAATGAATTGACCAGAAGGGAAAGGGACTGCCTTATTGCGGTAGTTGAAAACATGGACGGCAGGTTTCCGATAAAACTGATAAATCTTTCAAGAATTTTAGGCGGAAAACCACCGACAATCCTTGAGATAGTCCGGAGATTGCAGAGAAAGGATCTTCTTATTGACAATTCAGGAATGATACTGCCTACAGAAAAAGGGTACGAAACATGTTCCAGGATACTTGAGGCACACAGGATCCTGGAATGCCTGGCAGCCAGGGGAAGAAAGTCAAAGGATGAAGCGTGCAGGGAGGTAAGTGATTACGACTATCTGGTCAGCCACAAAACTATACATGAAGTGTGGGCTCTCCTTGGTAACCCTCAGAAATGCCCTCATGGCAAGGCCATAGAAATCGAGCAGCCCTGAACTACCAGCCTAAGTTTTGCAGGGCAGGCATCAGCGGAATCGCAAGGTACCGCCAGAAGGACTCCCGGGTTGCTTTGGCCTCTCCAGTAATGAGTATAGCGAAAGTGAATTTCTCCCTCTATTATCAGGTTCTTTGAGCCTTGCGAATAAGAAAGAAGAAAGGAATCTTCCCCCAAATACGATTGAATAAGAGAAAATCAAAGCTTCTCTAAGCGGAAAGAAAGAAATCATTTCCTGCAGCAGGTACCCGCCTATCAGCGCTCCAATCAGGTATATAACGCCATTGAAACCATTTATGATGGATAGATACTGCGCTTTTTTTTCCTTGGGTATCACATCCAGGAGATATGAATTCATGACAACGTTCTGTATGGAACCGAGGAATCCGCTGTATATCTCCAATAATACAAATTCCGCGAAATTCGAGAAGAAGGCATAAAGCAGGGGGATTGCACTTAGCATGATCCTGTTCAGGAATATCAGCGGCGGCCTGTTGGTTCTGTCTGTAATTTTTCCCAGAAGATATTGAATAACCACGCTGGTCGACAAGGAGGCAATTGTAAGGTAAGCCACAATGGTTAAACTGTAGTGCATGACAGAAACTATTGTTATCGGGAACATGGGCCATGCCATAGACCAGAAAATTCCCTGGACATTTGTTGCAATGAAATATTTGTAAAAAAGCGGGTTTTCCTTTAACTTAGAAAGGGATTCCCTGAGGTTGGTTGGGGCAACCTCAACACCTCTTTTTTCCTCAAGAGATCCCATCAGGAGACCTGAAATCACGTACGAACCGGCGGCGGCAAAGAAAGGTATGACTATATCACTCCTGACAGCGCCGGTAAAAAGGAATGTCATCACTATAAGAGACAGTATAGTTCCGATTGAGCTTAATATATTTATTATTGCCAGAAACCTTCCCCTTACCGAGGAATCTGTCTGGTCGGCAATCAGCGAAAACCAGTTTACTGTTATAAGGGATGCAAACAGAGAAATTGATGCATATACAACTATCAGCTCTATTGGTGTGTTGATTACACCCATCATATACCACAGGAAAGCCAGTATCGCGCTTCCTATTACCAGAAAGGGTCTGCGCTTTCCCACCCTGTCACTTAACTTCCCCCAGAGAAGCTGTCCACCATTGGAGACCGCATTTGATGAAGACTGGAGCCACCCCATCAGGACTGCCGATGCCCCAAGATAGACGCCATAAACGCCTACAAACGAGCTTGCGGCGGTCGCACCTGCAGCCACGACAAAAGATCTTATGGAAATCAGGGTCTTGTTAAGCATTTAAATTATAACGCCGTGAGTTTAACGGAGTGGAAAAATGTTTCTAATTTCCATTCCTGGTCAGATCACAAGGTTCCTTATCCCAGCTTGAGCACCCTATGATCGGAAAGGAAACAACATTATTTATTCTTGTATCTTATCATTGGGAATGGCTTATCTGTTATACCCTGATATTTTCAGGAATAAGGTAGCGTTCACATCAGAGGATAATTTATGGATTTATGACAGATCGGATAAATCCTGCAGGCTGGTCCTCTCGAATTTCGGCACGATTACTCACCCGCGGTTTTCACCCGACGGGAAGAAAATTGCATTCAGGTGCACCAAGGGATCAGACACTCCTGTTTCTGAGGTATATGTAATTTCAGAAGACTCCTCTGAACTGAAGAGGATAACATATTTTGGAACGGGAATGACCGATGTTGTTTGCTGGAAGGATAATCACAGACTGGTTGTAATTTCAGATGAGGGATCGCCCTTTACAAGAGAGACAATTTCCTATCTCTTCGATACGGAAGATCTTTCATATGAGCCAATGAACCTTGGTCCAGCATCCGCTATCATTTATTCAGACCATGGTACATTTCTGGTCAGGGGTCTTCAGGACCTAAATTACTGGAAACACTATAAGGGTGGCTTACGGGGAAAGGTTTATTTTGACAGTAGAAACAAGGGTGATTACAAACTCTTCCTCCAGATTGATTACACCGTGGATTCACCTGTTTATTTGAAAAACAGGTTATATTTCCTCACTGATACCGACGGCACCTCCAATGTATATTCAGTCAACCTGGATGGAAAGGATATGAAACAGCACACAAAATTCAGCGATTTTTATGTGCGAAACTTGAGGGGCGATGGGAGCCTGCTTACATTCCAGAAGGGTGGAGAGATCTTCCTGCTGGATCCCAAGAATGACAAGGTTGAAAAATGCGCTATTACACCCCCGTTGACCAACAATCTCAAGGAGAGAAGGTTTATTGAAAATGACAAATTCATAGAGATGTTCCAGATTTCACCGAATGGGCAGGATTCTGCATTTGTAATCAGGGGTCAGGCCTTCAGGATGAATCCAAAGGCGGGACCGGTGGAAAAGATCAATGCCGATCTAAAGGGGAGAACAAGGCTGGTTAATTTTAGCCCTGATGGCAAATCGGTTTACTTCGTCAACGACGCCAGCGGTGAAGACGAAATATATGTTTCTGGAATTGAAGGAAAGGTAAAGAAAATTCTTGGAAATTTTGGAACTTTAGAAGGGCTCTTCCCATCACCCGATGGCAGGAAATTAGCCGTTTCAAACAACAGAAA
>JAKAUD010000236.1 GCA_021827885.1 Thermoplasmata archaeon
ATAAACTTCCTTGTTTAAAGGATCGTATATGTCTTGCGAGAATTCATCGGAGAAACCTTTTGGAAGAGATAAGTTCGTAATGATAGTGCCATTACTTGCGATTACATTTATCTGAGAATTTTGATAGTGTGAAACGAAAGCATAACCGTTGACTGGGTCAAAAACAATCCCAGTTGGGCCAGAAGACACTGGAATCCTATGTAAAAGAGAAAGAGATGGACTGTAAACACAGACCTCGTTTTTTAGGCAGTTCGTAGCATAGATATTTCCGTTTTGTGGATCGAAAGAAATAAACTTGAGCTGCACTGATGTAATTTTTTGTTGGATTTCATTGCTGCTGTTTATCATTAAAAGCTCACCGATCCCGGCAGCAACAGTATAGATATCCTTATTGTACGAATTGTAGTTAGAATAACAGGTCTCATACGTGCATGAAATGTTTTGGACAAAAAATGAACCACCTCCAATGGTCGTTGGATAAGAATTAAAACTTTCAGTGTTTTTGGGCAAACTCACCAAATAATTCGACGTATAGGGTGGCTGAAAAGCCTGATCTGATGATCCAGAATTTATTTGATAAGATGATTTTGCAGATAATTGGGAATTTGGACTGACTGAAGCAAGCACAGTAAGCGACGAAAATAATAAAAAGATTATAACGAGGACAGAAAAAACCCTATTGAGAACCACTTATATAAATATGCATGTTGAATATAAATATTAGTTTTCTGTTTATACGACAATATTTCATCTTGGGGATATTGTACCAAACATTACAATTTTATAAATAACTAAACAAGAAGCAATCCTTAAAAAAATTTCGGCATACTTAACTTCACTTTTGATATTTATAAAGAGCGGCTGAATAGCTCGGCAAATTTCTAAATGATTCTTTGGGAAATCAGATTCCATGAGATTGAAAAAAAATAAACTATAAGAAAAAAGCGATATAATGGTAAGAAAAATTTTCCAATTATGGTAGCCTGTAAGGAATTGGATTTTTTTCGGTAATTATTTTCGTCATAAATTTTAATAAAATCCTCATAAGATATTTACCTATTTGTAATAGTTGCTTGCCTTAAGAGCATATCATTCATTAGGGTTAAGTATTAATACTGAACCAATACTGTTTTAACTTTTTGTATAGGTTTCCTAATCTTATGTTTATGCCCCGTATCAACGGCATTACAGATTAAAAAGAAGATCACAATTTCAATTAATACTGTCGAACCTGCAGTGATTTAGAATATATGTTTAGCTGTTATTTAAACAATAATCAATTTAATGTGAGGTTTATTTTTAATTTACGCCGGAGATAGAAACTATAGGTTTATGACATCTTATTTATTCCTTTATATCATAGGTCTATGAATGCAGAGGGTCAACATTGCGATTATAGGAGGTGGCGTTATTGGCTTATCGATAGCTGCCAGCCTTTCGAAAAATTATAGCGACATATACCTTCTTGAAAAGAATAGGAGGATGGCCCAGGAGATCAGCACACATAACAGCGGCGTAATCCATTCTGGAATACATTACCCAGCCGAATCGCTGAAAGCAAAGCTCTGTGTCCAGGGAAACAGGATGATCTATGACCTGTGCATTCAAAACAAGATGGCATTCAAACGACTCGGCAAACTGACTGTCGCATTGGATGAAAGTGAACTGATGATTCTGGACAGATTATATGACAACGGCCAAAGAAATGGGGTTGAAGGGATGAAATTCCTTGCAAAAGAAGAGATAAGCAAAATGGAACCTGGCGTTGAAGCGATAGAGGCCCTTTACACCCCGTCAACTGGCATTATTGAACAGGATGACCTGATTCAGTTTTTTTATACACAAGCTGTAAGGAGGAATGTTGTAATTTCACAGTTAACTGAGGTCACAGAAATAAAATTTAATGGTTCTGGTTATGAACTCAAGGGAAAGAGCGTGTTGGACAATTTTGAATTTGAGTGCAAAACGTTGATCAACTGCGCCGGCCTAAGTTCGGATAAAATAGCGGGAATGGTTGGCATTGACATAGATAAGCATGGATACCGGCTGCAATATTATAAGGGCGATTATTTTCGCGTAACAGGACCACCGCCTGTGAAAATGCTCATATACCCAGTACCAAATGGACCGGGACTTGGGATCCATTTGACACCTGATATGAGCGGATCAGTGAAACTGGGACCGAATGCTTATCCTGTCTCTAATATTGACTATTCAAATGGTTCGAATGTTGATGATTTTATAAGAGATGTTTCCAGATTCGTTCCGGAAATTGCGAGAAGGAGGATCGAATACGATTCATCTGGGATCAGACCGAAATTGGTTGGTTCTGATAAAGGATTCAGAGATTTTATAATCAATCATGAGGCAGATAAAGGATTTCCTGGTCTTATAAATCTTATAGGAATAGAATCACCAGGACTGACGGCATCACCAGCAATAGCTGATTACGTTTCGAAGATTTATGAAAATGAGATTTTTTCAAAGAGTTGAATATCCAATGCGATAATAGCGAACTAAGTTTTTTCACTTTATAATCCTGTAATGGAGGCTAACCCAGTGCACTGTTATTTGCATTGAATTAATACGCATCTCCTATATCTGATGGTATTCTTTTGCATACTGTTTTTATTCCATAATAGGATAATGCTAAATACAGATGACGGCGACCGATGAATTTAACACAATGATAGAAAAATCCAGACGGTTTCTTATTAACGCAGAAAGAAATATGGAAGCTGGATTTACAGACATTGGTGCGTTCAGTGCTAACCAGTCTCTTGATCTATATCTTAAAGTCATATTGCTCAGAGAATGTGGAGATTATCCACATACATACGATATTAAAAATCTACTCAGAAACCTGCTGGCTCTATCAGACAAATATGTTAGGAAAAAAATAGAATTAATTCTTAAGGAGAAAAGCCTCGTTCTTTCGTTAATACAGGATGCTTATTTAACTTCAAGGTATTTCTCTACGAGTTATTCTTCTGATGACCTGAAAGAAATGATCTCTGTAATTAAATATATTAAGGAGGTAATCTAAATTGTTTTTAGCCAATGTAAAATTGAAAAAAGAAGTGTTTGGCAATCTGCAATATTATCTGGCAAAAATCAAGGAAGCAGTTCTGAATGTCGATCAGGATTCCAGGGTATACCTGTTTGGATCAGTTGCGACTGGTGATTATAACATGGCAAGCGACATTGACATCTTGATTGTTTCATCCAGGGATAGAAACATAATCCAGAATGCTCTGGATAGAGAGAATTTAGGATTTCCCTTTGAATTTCATATTAGGAATGAGAAAACAGCCGAACCTTATTTCATGCACGTGAGGAAAATGATCTTGATTTGAAATGTCAGTTCCTAACCTTTAAGGTTGTTGTCAGAATAGTATCCCAAAATAATTTTTACTGTAGTTCAGGTATGAATCAAACGCACGCACCCTATTTTGATTAAGACATTTGGAACCAGATAATTTCATATCAAATTCACCTTAAGACAGAAATAATAAAGAGTAATTGCTTTGACTCAATGCCGGATTTCATGGCGCAAACAAAATGTATTAAGTCATACTTTACCTGAATACTGGTTAACGGGGAAATTAGATGAATCTGTCAGACAAGCTTCTCTCAAAGCCGCTATTATTTACTGTTGTTCCAATTAGAGATAACAAGACTGGTGACCCTGTCCATGACGAAAAAATATTGAAAAACCTTTCAATGAAGAGATCTGAAATTGTCAAGGTTCTGTCCCCGATTAAAAGGCTGAATGCTGTGAACGTGCCGGAGCTGATAGAGGAAAACCATGAGGGGAAACCAAGGTACAACAGCATATATACAAGAATGCTGGCCAGGGGAATTGCTGATGATCTTAAAGTGGATGCAATTGTGAATAAGGTTGTAGTTCATATTGAAACATACGATGATTTCGTTGCATGGCTAAAGGAAACAAGCTCCCTCGGTGTAAAGAACATAATTTTTGTCGGTGGTAATACCAGGCATCACAAGTATCCGGGACCAAGTGTTTCTGAGGCCAATATAACAACCAATCATCTTCTTACCAATCATGTGATTAATGAAGTTAATATTGGAAATATCTGCCTACCTGAGAGGAGAGATGAAGCAAAGAAAATGCTTTTTAAGACACTTACTGGCGCAAGATTCTTCACTACGCAGATGTTATTTGACAGCAAACAGATATCTGATCTTATAATGGAATACGATAAACAATGCCTGAAGGCGGGAGTGCATCCTGGGGCGATAATACTGAGTTTTGCCCCACTGAAAAGCACCGCAGATCTCAACCTCTTGGACTTTTTGGGTGTTGATCTTCCTGAGAAGATCAAGAGCTTTATACTCGAAGAAGAGGGTATATCCGCGTCTTCCATTAGATCGATACAAAATGCTGCGAACGTTTACAGTTGCGTCCTTGAAACGCTTGAAAAGATTGAAAATAGGGTCAAAGTTGGAATTAACATAGAGCAGTTGACAAAATCCAATCTATCATCGTCCGTTAAGATGCTTGAATATTTTTCAAAAATAATTGATCTTGACAGAAATGACCTTGATAAAATGTTGACGGAATTTAATTAAACCATATTCAGGATTTGTAAATCATAATCTAAGTAAGACCTGGTTAGCCCTTCAATTTTTGAATCTGAAAAGCAGAGATTACTGCTTCTATTGTTTCCATTGTGCTTCAGTAAAATGGAAATAAATCAATGTGGAGATCATAGACACGCCCGCAATGGATATCATAAAGAGTGATAGATCCACTAATGGTTTGCTTGAAAGCTCCTGAGCGATGAATAAACCTGCTATCAATGAACCAGCAAGTTGACCGGAATGCTGAAACATATTAAAAACAGAAAAATTTGTGCTATATGCATTCAGGTTTGACGATTTTGAAATGAGCGACGGGAAAGTGATTTCATATATCGAATAACCGGTAAGATAAACAAGGAAGGCAAGAAATGATTCGAAGTATCCTGGAAGCGATAGATCGAAAATAAACAGCAGTGGAATCGATAACAACAGAAGCAACAGACCGAGTGTGGCTATTGGTCGCAAATGACCTCGATCCGCGATTCCAGCAGCAAATATTGCTATCAAGCCTCCAAGCAGTACAGGAAAGAAGATTACCTCCGGATATGATATATGAATCAGGAAAGAATTATGGTAAACTGGAAGGAAAAAGAAGAATTCCATCATTGTCAGCGAAACAATAAAGCCTGCCAAACCTAGCAACAGATTACGCGCAGGTACCCTGATCCTGAAAATTTCCTGACGTTCACTCTTTTCATCAATGTTCGATATGAGGAAAATTGCAAATATTCCCAAAACAGATGCTATCAAAAATATTGAAGATATGCCTATGAAACCTGCTAAAAGAGGGCCTAGAAGAATGCCCAGAAGGAATGACAGACCGACCGGGATACCAATGATTGCCATAGCGGTGCTTCTCTTCTCCTGTGGAACATTTGCCTGAACCAATGATGTCCCAACGGATGATATTGCACCTGACCCGGAAACCAGCCGACCGAATATAAGAATGTAGATGTTCACTGGATGAGCACAAATCAGGTTTCCTATTACAAAAAAAATTAACCCTATAACGATTGTTTTCTTTCTTCCAATCCTGTCTGCTAATATTCCAAATGGTATCTGGAATATTGCCATGGTAAGCGCATATGAACCAAATGCCAGTCCAATCAGTAAACCAGAGTTAGTGAATTCTTCTCCATATAATGTAAAGACTGGTAGAATCATGAATATACCCATCAACCTCAAGGATTCAATGAAAGCGACAGTTATCGTAAGCTTTCGATCAACAGGTGAGAAGCCTCTGAACATCTGTTTCCATAATGCAGCGTGATATTTTCAAATTATCCATGTGTTGTATGCTGATAGGGGTGAAATATCCGTAAAAATATTAAATAGAGCAATCATCAAAATGGAGAAATGTGCCGATGCAAATGCAATTACTCACGAATTAACATCGAATTCATTCCTCATAAATATTAGAATTTAGAAATTATATTGACTGCATGTATGTGGATCTGAACTCGAATGGCGACATTACTCTTTCGTTAAGGAATATAAAATCTTTCTTATTGTTTGTGACGACAATCCAAGGTGATATATAGGCATGCGATGCGATGGCATAGTCCCTAAACAATTTAGAAAAATCTCCCATATCCATTCCAAACTGAGCCGTTGTGAGCCCATGCCTCTTGGAATAATCTTCAATTTCTATTCCTCCAATTCGCAATATATTATCGAAGTAATTGCTAGTTTTTCCCTTCTCATTTAGAAGATAAAATTGCATTTCTGCATATGTTATAGTGGATATTACTTTTCGACTGTGGTAGGAGGATAATCTTTTGATAAAATCCTTGTCCCTAAATGAACAGGTATCAATTACAATTGGCGGGGGAAACAAAAGAGACCCTCTTATGTATCCGAATTTTTATTTAGGCCAATTTTCCTTGACAAAAAATCATCTAAACCATCAGTTATCTCCTCGAAATTCGTCATTAATTCCTCCCACTCTTGTACTCTTTTCGTTTCCTCTTGGACATGATCGACTAAAAGTTCATCTTTTGATATTTCTTGGAACTTTTCAGACAGGCGTTTTACGTGGTCATCAAAATTCCGAAAGAAACGAGAAGTTTCAGGTTCAAGTTGTGATCTCCAGTAGCTAATCGTAGTCTCTTCTATATTTTCATGGGCGAGAGGGTGTAACCTCAGGAAATAACAAAACCAGTACCAGAACTCTTCTGAAATTTCATTTGCTATCAATAAATCTTCCTTTGAGCCAGATAAGGGATAAGCAATCAGGCTCAGGAAAGTAGGAATGAATCTCTTTACCGGATGAAATAGCCTCTCGCTTGGGAAACTAGAAAATGCACTTTTATATACATCTATCAAAATTTCATTACTAGCATAGTTTTTTTCGCCTTTTTCAGGCCTTGTTCTGTCGAACAAAATGTCCCTTGAACTCTTAAAGGCTCTTTGAAATTCAAAAGGAGCTCCATCATAATGATCAGCTAATAATTCTTCATACCAATTACCGCTATTTACTGAATACTTTTGTAGAAACTCTCTTATAAGTTCTTCGACGTCACTTTTAGTGCTATCATTGGTTAGTGGTGGCCCACCTTCCCAGCCTACTTTAGTATAACCTGCCTCCTCGTGTGTCCATGTCAGTTCACCAGGCATATAGTATCTAACAACCTCGTCTCCCCATCTGTACCAAGAGTGTGGAAGTTTAATATCCTCCTTTCTCTTTTTCATCTCAGTGTTTACAAACGACATTGCCTTGTTAAAATATAATCCACTGGGGGATGATCGGTTTTGACTTTGGTAACTTTTAATTAGAAAATACGATGCATAAGCAAATCCAGGGTCACTCAATTTTCCAAACTGCGCTTGCATCTAACACCTCTTTCTTCAAACACCTATATAACTTGAGTATGTTAAGCTATCTCTATAATCTTTATATCCAAACGCAGATATTAATTTTTTCTCAAAGTTAAGACCACTCAAGTAATTTCAAATAATTCTGGACGCTGATTATTTCATAAAATAGAATTTTGAAGCTGTCTAATTGAATTTACAATCACATAGTAATTATTGCGTAGCAGTCACATCCAGTTCTACAAGCACTTCAGGACTGGTAAAATTTGTTACAATTGTGGTTCGCACTGGCGGATTTGTTCCAAAATGTTTTCCGAAAAGATCATTCATTTCCTGAAAGAATTCAGGTTTCGAAAGGAAGACCGATACCTTTAGAACCTTATCCAGAGATGATCCGGATGCTTCCAGTATCTTACGTATTTTATCCACTGTATTATCAAACTGTTCCCTGAAGGTCAACTGCTTTCCTGGTATATTACCGGTCTGGCCTGATAGATACACGATTCCATTATTTACAACAGCATGGGAATATGGTCCGCCTTTGGGGAGATCTTTTAAATTGACTGCATGCGTCATAATTTCCTATGATTATATCCTATTAATAAATTTAGCAGTTGAGCGTAAGTGTTTTGTCATTCCGATCCATCAGGATGCGTGAGGAAGACTGATTTTGAAACTTCCCAGAACTATACGACTACGACAGTTGCGCTGGTTACATCCAGCAGCGATAATAAGGTAAACGTTATGTCTGCAGAATGGTCTATCAGGGTTTCAATAGACCCCTTCTTGATAGGCCTGCTAGTTGGTTATGAACGGGAGACATATAAATTAATCAAGGATTCAGGAGAATTTGGCCTGAGTTATTGCTCGGATATGCAGGGAGACCTTGCGCATATTGCCGGAAATTATTCTCTCAAGGATACCGATAAATTTGGCATCGGAAAGTTTAAGACTTTTCCATCGAAATATATTAATGCCCCGCTGTTAGAAGGATCAATTTCAAATTATGAATGCAGGGTAATTGATGAATTCGAGATGGGCGATCATGCAGCATTTGTCGGTAAGGTACTGGAAGGATACTATGATGATGAAAGGAAACCGCTTGTTTTCCATCATGGTAAATTTTTCCATCTCGGTGAAAGGATAAAAAAATAGAATGAAATTTGTTTTACAGTTTTTTAATTATCTTTTTCTCATAGCCCGGAATACGAAACCAATGACGCCTACAACAGCAATTGCAACAATTGCGTAGATTATGATAGGTGAAATTGAAACTGAAACGTGAGGGGGTGGCGGAGTTGTGACTGATGTTTTAGAAAATGATAGATTTACTGTTACATTGGAGCCATCAACTTTCACTGTAGTTGGACCTGAGGCCGAATAACCTGCATTGTTTGATGTGGTGAACGAATAATTGCCGTCAGGCAGCAAGAAGCCTATTGTATTGCTTGTAGAGCTGTTTGTCATGCCGTCTACAGTGACGGACCATGAAGTACCGGATGGTAAACCCGTTTCAATGAAGGCGACCTGATACTTTGTAATAGCGGGCTTTACTGCAAATGTAATTTCCTCAGTGACTGATGACCCATTGACAACAGTGGTGCCTGAAGCAGGTGTTACAGTATATCCTGAAATTGAAGAAACAGTGAACTGATATGAACCATTGGTAGATGTAAAGGTGATCGTGTTTGTATCTGATTCATTGGTTGTTCCGTTGAAAGTAACAGCCCAGGATGTGCCAGAAGGGAGGCCTGATTCAATGAAATTTATATCGTATTTATTTACAACTACATACCCTTTCTGCATGACAAGCCCTGTGTGGTAATCTGTATGATTTGAAACAGAACATGACTGATATTCAGGATCAAAAAGGACGAACGGTGTATCGCTATACATCGTAACATGGACGCTGGCCGATACAGGTAAAAGTACCTGGAAGCTAGCATTATTCACCGGAAAGACAAAACCGCTGGTAAAGAGAGATTCACTGGAATAGATTGAAGCGGCAAACACAAAACCAGAATAATTGCCGGATGATGAACTGAAAGTGCTGAATGAATAGGGAAATGGTAAGCCATTCATATTAATTTCAACAGTAGCTAATGTCATTTCTGGGATGGATATTTTATCGGATAAGATGGTACTGGAACTCAGGTCAACAGTACCGATATAGAAAAATGAGTATGATAACGAGGAAAGGCCGGAAATTAGTGAAGGACTTGCGTATTGAACCAGCGCAGCAAAGGCATAGAACGACCCATTCGGCGCAATAAATGTTATATTCAGGTTCCTGCCAGACCCACTATTGATGGTCATAACACTGGCAGAAATATTGTAGGTTAAATGTGTGTAAGGGTTAAGAAAATTTAGAGAAGATACCTTGACTTTGCTTGTCACGAGTTCGAATGTATAATTACCTTTCAGATCAAGTACTGGATTTGTTATCTCTATAGTGTGTAAATATATAGGTGGGATTGTTAAGACAAGAGAATTTGTTGATATATCAGTATAAAAGCTGGAGGAATATGATAAATCTAATTGGTTTTCCAAGCTCTCTAAACTCATGTCAACTGAAACGTTCGCATAAGGTGAAATGAAATAGTTTGTATCAGATGTCGATGTGAATTTTATGCCATTGACACTACCGTAAATAGTAGTTGAATGACTGAATTCTGCTGGAACGCTTTTAAGCACCAGTGAGAGTGAAATATTATGCGGCTCAAGGAAATCAACATTTACCGTTTGTGTGGATGATGTTATGTTATCAGTAAAAGTCTGTGCAAGGCACCCGTTCAAGTTTGAATATTCGTTTTTAACCTGAATTTGGAAACCGGACGATGGTAGATAAAAAGTGGCATTATCAGCGCCTATGCTGAAAAATGATTCAAGATCACTGCCAAATAAAGATGTTCCGGGGTTTGCTGGGATCTGATTGCTGAAAGCAAAACACGTTACTGATCCAGCAACTGTGTCATTTGCAGTAACAGAGACCCTGTGAAGTGCTATGGTAATATTAGCTCCGGAAACAGAGTTAGAATAGTATGATTCCTGATATGTGTAAAATAAAGAGAAGTTCTGAAAGATTGCATCGATTAGAACTGGAGAGGCAAGAGTTGTGATATTCTCACTTACCGTACCGGTTGTCGAATTGTAATAAAGGCCGTCGGTCATTCCACAGGCATAAGGTTGATGATATCTCAATATGATACCAAATGTTCCTGAAACTCCGGTAAACGTGACAAGATGTGTGGTTAATGCTGGGGAAGTGGCAGTTAAATTTAAAGGCTCCCCAGATAATGTGACACCCTGAGCCAAGGCATATTTCAGGGTGTCTGTCGAGCAGTATTCATGTTGTGAGTATTTTAAAGGAAAAACTAATAAAAAGGTAAATGAGCCGTTTCCAGCATGAACCACAAAAGTGTTGTTACCGTAAGGCTGCATGGCCAGGGAAATCACGCTTGAAAATGATAAGTTCAATGTTGTTGCTTCAAGCAATACTTCATCTCCATAAAGTGAATATTTTGAAGAAATTGCCATTTTAACAGTGTAAAGAGGGAATGTTACACTGTAGGATGCTTTACCTGACACGGTGATTGCGATATTTGCCTTTGAGAAGTTGTAAATAAAAACCAGATCGTAATGGCCAGCGGGTAGAACCAGGAAGTAATTGGCTTCATATTCGGAAAATGCAATTTGAGTGCTCGTATTGTTAAAGGATATTGTTCCAGAAACATACGTGCCTGAGCTTGATGCGTCTGTGAAAGTGAATGATTCAAGATACAGTGCGGGAAAGTTTACTGTATATGAGAAATTATATTCACCGGAGGTCGGGGAGAACTTAATGTTTAAATTATGGAGAGGCAAATAATTGGAATCAGTCCCATTATAACCAACAGCGAAAACAAGTTCATAATTAAATAGTGAGCAAAGACTGACATCACGTATATTTATAGTCGACTCCGTGGAGGTATATTCTAAAAATGTGAAACAAGATGGAGGCGCCCCATATATTTCGTCTAATTGAGTCTGCCAACTTGCGAACGATAGGTTTAAACCTGTTTCATGTATTGTTATATTATATTCTGCGCTTGAAATAAAGTTTTTTGAAACAGTATCTGGTTTTCTCTCATTTGTAGCCGCAACAGGTTTCTGCAGAATGTTTCCAAGTGATAAAGGTTTCTGAACCACGGCATTGTTCTTCTGGATGAGATTATTTGCAACATGGCTCTGAGATGAATATTCGTTTTGGTGATAAACGTTCGCCACTGAACCATCATAACCTGTTGTACCGTTTGATATTAAAAAAGAACCAAATGTTATTAAAAATACGCCAACCACTACAACTGCAATGATTTTCTTCTGCCTGTTTGACAGCATACGTGGAGTTATATTTAACTATATATAAATTCCTAATCTCCCAAATCATTAGGCACTATCAATGAATGTTTTCCTTTGTGTCTCTGAATAGAAATGCTTATTATATAATGTGTAATTACACATTATATCATTCATTCGTTACAAGAGGATCGGCAACAAGGATTACGCCTATGAAGTCTCATCTTATTACGACAAGGTAAAGAAGAGACCTGCGCAAAGGAGCAGATATCTAGGGCAGGTTGATCCTGTCACAAAGAAGATCGTTCATCCCGGCAGGAAACCGTCCAGGGAGAAACTTATACTTGATTTCGGGGATTCCTTCTTTGTCATAAGATACATGCAGGAGAATCTGAATGAAATATATTCTTTTCTGAAAGAAAACAATGCACTATCTCTTGTCCTGTATAAGATCCTCGGAAAGGGATCGATGAGGAGAGCACATGCATGGTACGATGGTAACATTGTGAGATATCTTGCACCTTCTGATATGAGATCACAGAGGATATCAGATTTCCTGAAGGGGTTCGGTGATGAATCCCTTATCAGGTCTTTCTATGCCAAATATTTGAAGCCGCCTGAGAGTGGCATATCCATTGATACCACAGCTTTACCCAACCAGGCTGATCTCGATATAACGCATTGTGGTCACTCATCAGAGACCATGGAGGAGGAGATCAAGCTCCTCCTTGTCATGGATCGTGAAAGGAACAGACCTCTCTATTTCCGTTACCTGCCTGGAAGCATTCTTGATGTCTCCGTGCTGGAGACAACAAGATCAGAGATGGAGAACCTCGGTATAAGATCCTCACTCACCATAATGGATGCCGGCTTCTTCTCTGAAAATAATATAGGATCCATGTGCGACAGGAAACATGACTTTCTGATCCGGGTTCCTGCCAACAGATCCATATACAGGGATGCAATTGAGAGATCATCATACATCGAGGATCCTGATAAAGCCGTGATATATGGAAACAGGATACTCTTCATACAATCCACAATGGAAAAATTCTCTGGACATTCCGTACATGTTCATACAATCCTTGATCCTGAGAGAAGGGGGAGGGAACTCAGGAGATACCTGCTAAAGTATCCAAAGGATTATGATGCCTTCACTGTGAAGAGAAAAGGCTTCATGGTACTCATGAGTTCGTCGCACATAGAAAGAGAGAAACTCATTCCGCTCTATTACAGCAGGCAGTACGTGGAGAAGGCTTTCTCATATTCCAAGGATGATCTTTCCCTCCTTCCCCTGCGGGTACACAGGGAGGAATCACTGAGGGGATACCTGTTCATCACCTTTCTGTCGCTTATCGTATATATGGAGATCCAGAAACGCCTGGAATCCGTTGAGTTATCCATGGATATACTGAGAAACATCAAGTGCAAGGTCTATGACAGGGAAATCGTGCTTCAGGAACTAACGAAGGATCAGAAGAAACTGTTCGAGAAGATAAATGTCATAGTGCCTAATGTGATGGGAATTTAGGAAATTTTCTTATTCATATATGAATAAATTAAGGAAATCTGGAATTGCCTTTTCATGGATAAAGCGATGAAGTAAATTATGATTGGAGAATGAGACATTTATATAAAAAGACAAATTTTAGTGTTAATTATCATTATTTTCGTTACAAACCTGAAAAAGCGGCTCGTTTTTCAGCAGAGAAATGAGGGCGACTTTAATGATCCTCCGAAGAAAATTGATCATAGTTGTACGATCTTCATGATTAGAGAGACGCGGGCCCCAGCCTTGTTTGCCATAATTTGCTCTGGGGATCGGCATTTCTCCTGGTAGCGAAAAATCCGCCTGTCGCTGAATCCATGCCTGTGAATAAGATGAGGGCCAGCTGCATTTTTTTCTCTCATTGATGCTTATTTGAACGAAATGAATGAGTTCAGTCCGTTGAAAAATAAGTCTTTATTTTGCCATTATAATGTGCCATGTAAAGGCATATATCTCCCGGATAAGACTGATCTGTGTAAATAATTGATTCAAGTCCATAGGAGTGTTTAATGTGTATAAGGACATCCATAGGAATATAACTGACCTGGCTTTTGTCTATTAATACATACTTAAAAGAAAAGTTAAGGCTGAGGTTGTCATAGATAAAGAAGGATAGATTTGCAGGCGTGTTCCAGTAAAACGAAAATGCATTTGGATCATCAGCCACGTAAGGAAATAGGTTGTCTGAGGCTATTATGCTTGCATTTTTTGGAATAAATGAAGTCATCTTCACTAAATCATGATATTCGGTATTCAGTGAATATGAGAAAGCATAACCAGAATCAACCGTTTTCTCCTCGTTCGACGGGTTGAGAGGGCCAATCAGGAAATTGAACAGCACCAATAATATAAGGATAACGCCCAGGACATATTTTACTGTCCCTTTATGCTTCCTGTAATACGCCTTTAGAAATAGGGAATTGCGAGTTGCTATGATCGCAGTGAGCATAATCAATGCTGCAATTACCGAGAGAAAGATCCGAAGAGTGGGCTGATATGAATATGCTGATTCATAAACTATAACTGCAGAAAGACACAGTAAGATCGTATAAAGTGCGATTCTCAGCATTTTGGCCGATCTCACAGAGTCTCTGTTTCCCCTGCCGATAGCAAGGATTAGACCGATGAACAGAGCAGGTAGTGCTATGAAACTATACTGATCCTGAATTGTGGCATATTGTGGAATAACTAGAATGGACTCATATAACCAGGGAAGAGCGATCAAGAGATGTCTGCGGTAAAAAAGCGGAATCAGTCCTAAGGAAGAATATAATATTCCCCAGTAAAGTAAAGCAGATCCTGTTGAATAAATGGAAAATGTTGTTGGGTAAAAACTTTCAGAATAGTTACCCTTGATGATACCAGTCGAAACCGTATTATGCAGAAGGGAAGGCAGGATTTGATATTGTGCCTCCTTGATGACAATTAATATAAAGACTGACATTATTGACAGTAATATTAATGAAATACTCCTTTTCGTCAGATAATCTTTCTTTAAATTGCCCTTAGAAATTATATCTTCATAATAGAAGAACAACAATACACCCAATGTCAGTGGAGGAAAAACCTCAAGTGTCAGGGATCCAATTGCAATTATGGCTGCAGAGGCGGCGTATCTCTTTCTGGCCACGAGGAAGAAAAGTGTTAGTATCTCAACAGGAATCAGAGACATCCAGTGGAAATCATACATCTGTGATGCAATATATCCCACATTTGAGGCATAAAGTATTGTAACAAACAGGGATTGCCTGTCCGAGAGCCCATAATAACGCGATATTGCGTTCAGTGGTATAAGGGAAAGGGAAAAAAACAACGCCTGACAGACAAACAGGAATATCGGCTCACTTAGTTCCTGATATGCAAGTGAAAAAAGGAGCGCAATGTATGTTGAGTGAATCTCCAGATGGGAAAGTACTCCGTAGGTTTCAAAATCGCCAGCTTCAAACAGTAAATAACCATGGAAGTTATCTCCAAGCATCTGCATTTCGATACCAAGATCCCAGTTTGAAGTGTAAAAATTAATATATCTCAGGTATGAGATCAATGACATTATTATGACGACAGCAGGGATGGCTATTGCAAGGTATTTTCTCTGCTGCCTTGAAAGAATCCTTCCATTATCTGATACCTGTTTTTCCATTTCTGTATTTCTGGAATATCGTTATTTGTCTATTAAAAGGGAGGGATTTGACGCCTTTAAAAGAGAACTTTTCCTGGATAAATTATTTTAATATACAGATATGATTTCAGGCCGTGGTACTGTTCCCCTTCATCTTCAAAAGATTTAGGAAAGTAGTTAAGTTAGGTATCGTAAGGGCGGCAATAGTTTCAGCGATTATACTGACATATGCTGTATTTTCTGAATATCTTCTTCAATACAATAACCCAGCTTCAGGGGTTCATTCGCTCTTTGACAGCCTCTGGTGGGTTATGCAAACTGTCACCACGGTAGGATATGGTGACACTCCTATAGTGGGTTTTTATGCCCGCCTGAACGGAATGTTCATAATGGTAGCAGGTATTGGCAGTATTGGATTCATACTTGCTAACCTGGGTGTTAGCATAGTGGATTCACAGCTGGCCAGAAGATTGGGGCAGGCGAAGACCAAAATGAAACAGCACATAGTAATATGCAATTATAATGATCAGGCATCTGAAATAGCGGAAGACATTATATCGGAAGGTAGATCAGTTCTTTTATTAACAAATACAAAACCCAAGATAGAAGAATCAAATGTTGAATACGTGATAGGTTCCTGTCTTGTTAAAGAAGATCTGATGAAGGCTGGAATCAACAAATCTGATTTCGTTGTTATTTTGCCGGATCGCAGGAATGAATCAGAGGATCCAGCTGCAGTAGATGCCAAGTCGCTTGTAGCAGCGATGACAGTGAGAAAAATTAATCCAGACGCATATATCATAGCTGAATTGTTGCAACGGGCCAGTGAAATACATGCGATAGAGATAGGCGTTGATGAAATTGTCATCAGGGGGAATATCTCATCCATGCTGATATCCAATGCAATACTTAATCCCGGAGTTTCGAAACTTTATTCCGAGCTGCTTTCCGTAAACGGTAAGCTGAAATTCAATGAATCTGCAATTGAATCTAATTTCTTAGGGAAACCTTTCCTAGAGTTTAAGGAATATATGGAAAAAGCGGGAAAAATAATTCTAGCCTTGAGGAAAGGCGATGACCTCCTATTTTCTCCGGATCCTGACAGTAAGATAGATGCAAATTATGCCATCTTTATTTCTTCAAATAAAACGCCATAGTGGCCTTTTAACCGTTTGGTAAATTCTGGAAGTACCCACCAAGAGTAATTTTTCCCTACACTAATAATGACGAAAACGTTAATATGAGTCTCATCCTATATATGTTTAATGGAATCAGGTGAAATAAGGTTAGCGGTTTCCACGGAAAAAGGGGCGTTTATCTTAAAATCTTCAAATTATCGCAGTAATTGGTCTATCAGTAAAGGTCTGATGACTGACCAGAGTGTCAACAATATAATATCAACTGATAAAGGGACATTGTTTGCTGCAACATTAACTGACGGTATTTTCCGCTCATACGATAAAGGCAAGAACTGGAACCAGTCAAGCAAGGGTCTTATAGTAAGGAAGGTCTGGTCGATTGAACAGGATAAACATAACCAGGACAACCTGCTGGCAGGG
The DNA here is from genome assembly GCA_021827885.1 of Thermoplasmata archaeon. The sequence continues at coordinate 16,985 of JAKAUD010000236.1, forward strand.
ACCCAGTATGGGCATATGTTCAGTTCCGCTGATTCAGGAAATACCTGGGAAGAAGTTGTCGGTTTATATGACGCCCCAAACAGAAACAATTGGGGAATCGATTGGGGTTTTGGAACCACAGGTTTAACTATTCACACTATTAAGAGTGATCCAAATAAAAAGAATCGTTTTTATATCGTTGCTTCCGGGAATGGCACTTACAGGACTGATGATTATGGAAAAAAGTGGAAAGCCCTGAAAGAAGGATTATTGGATGACTGCCCACTTGAATTTGGCTCCAACACTTCTAAAGGGAAGAAGATCTCGGTTGAAGAGAAGAAGAGGGAGCATTTACAGGGCGTTCATTCATGCACTCACAAGCTTGCACTTTCTCCTTCACGTCGTAATACCATATTTCAGCAGAACCATTGCGGTGTATTCAAAAGCACAAATTCCGGGGACAGATGGTCCGATATAAGC
>JAKAUD010000024.1 GCA_021827885.1 Thermoplasmata archaeon
TTTATGACTCTCCGTGGAACAAAATAAATTATTTTGTTTGGGAATGTTCAAGTTTCCCTCCATCTTCCAATTTCCATTTGCAATAGGCATAAAGGGCATCATATAGCGGAAATTGTAATTTCATATTTTCATAATCATCCTTAGCGATCATCCTAAATCCTAAAGCCGCAGCTTCCAACCCCGGACCCTCTGCCTTTGAATCGGGAGGTTCGGCATCAGCCGATCTTACGATTTTTGCAAATTCAAGAAGTGCAGGATCTTTAAGTCTATGTTTTCTTATTACCGCATCAAAACTGACATATTCATAGCCATTTTCTTTATAATGATGCAATTCCGCACCTGGGACATCGAATGGAATCGCATTTTGTTCAACTGCAACTTTCATTACCTCGTTGGCAGGAACAAACAAGAACTCAGGATTTTTGTCTACGAATCTGGTTATTAACCACGGACATGCAATTCTGTCAACCTTAGCTTTTTCTCTGGTAATCCATTTCATAAATGCCTATGCTAAGTCAACTATATATTCTATTCTCTTGGTTATTTTCATTGCATCATATCGCATTCAAGCTTAAGTTAATTGAATCTTATCAAGCTGGATTTCCATAACAAATCCAAATCATGGTAATTATTAATAAGAAAACTTACATAAAATGACATGTTAATGGTTGATGAAGGAACTTCTGGAATTTGATCAGGTTGAAGTGAAAGGTTTTCCATTAATTAAAAACCATGGAATGATTGCCAATAACACTACTGCCGCTCTTGTTGCCGCTAACGGTAAGATATCCTGGGCGTGTCTTCCCATCTTTTCATCTCCTCCTGTTTTTGATTGTATACTTGACAGCAGGAAAGGAACATTTTTCCAGATATGTCCATCTGACAGCGCTAAAGTAATGGTAAATCAGACTTACATAGAAAAAACACCAATACTCAGAACATCTTTTTTTAGAGATAATAAAAAGATACTGGAAATTACTGACTTCATTCCAGAAAGCAGTTATGAGAACATAAGATTTCCTGAGATCCACAGGATCGTAAATACTTTTGAAGAACCTGTTGAGGTACTTCTTAGAGTCTCAATTAGAAGTGATTATAATGAATTGGGAAGCGTGTCAGCAAAGAATGAAAATGGATTCATAATCTCCTGCAATGATAGGAATATAGGCTGCATCGGGTCAATCAAAATAGAAGCCAGCGAAAGCTGTGTTGACAAGGTATTTGCGATGGAGAAAGACTCGCAAGAAATCTTCGTCGTTGCCTATGGACTCAAAGATATTCCCGATGTTTCTGATTTTAAGTCGGATGAACTTCTTCAAACGACAATTGATTTCTGGACATCTTGGTCAAATGAGTGCAAATACTCAGGCCAGTATCTGGATCAGATAATGCGCTCAGCGCTGACTTTAAGGGGCCTTTTTTACGAACCAACGGGTCTCATGGTGGCTGCTCCAACAACAAGTCTTCCCGAGTGTGTAGGAGGAATGAGGAACTGGGATTACAGATTTTCATGGTTAAGGGATACCGCCTATGTGATAGAGGCTCTATCACTCCTTGGATATCACAGATACGCTACTAAGTTTTTATATGATATGATGGAAATCATAGAAAAAGAAGGAAAAATCAGGACAATATACCCAATTAACCTAATGGATGATATCACGGAAAAAACGCTGGATTATGAGGGTTATCTTGGGTCAAAACCTGTAAGGATTGGAAACCTTGCCTCTAACCAGTTGCAGCTTGATGAATATGGCTCCATAATTAATGCGATTTACCATCTATGCAACGCAGGTGGTTTAATTAATGCATTTCTAAGGAATTTTATAATCGAAACCACGGACAAAATCATTGAAAAATGGTCTGAACCTGATTCAAGCATCTGGGAATTCAGAACAGAGAAGCGCCACTACGTTTATTCGAAAGTTATGTGCTGGATGGGAATAGACAGGGCAATAAAGATAGGCAAAGCCCAGAACTTTTCATTCCCTTACGAAAAGTGGGAATCAGCAAGGGACCAGATTAAGCAGGATATTCTGAAAAATGGGTTTAACCAAAAATTGAATTCGTTTGTACAGTATTATGGTTCCGAGGATGTCGATGCTTCCCTGCTGCGCATCCCAACTATCGGTTTCCTTGATGGCAATAATGAGATGATAACGGGAACGATCGCAATGATTGAAAAAAAACTTATGCACAAGAATTTTCTATTTTCCAGATATCTCAATGATGACGGGATACCCTGCAAAGACAACCCTTTTCTTTTGCTATCATTTTGGTATGCAGAAGCTCTTATGGAAATTGGAAGAGTAGAGGATGCCAAATCTGTTTATGATACAATAATGGGTTTTTCCAATAATCTTGGATTGTTTTCCGAGGAGATCGATCTGGAAACAATGGATATGATAGGCAACTTTCCACAGGCGATAACACACATAGGCGTGATTAGGGTTGGCGTCAAATTGGGGAAGCTATGAACAAAAATAAAAAAGGTTATGACTCAGAGAATTATTTAGACTACCCGAATTAGTTGGTGAAGTTATGCAAAATGATGAGATGGATGAAACTTTTGATAAATATTATGACAAGAAGATCGTTACAGCCCTGATAGGTCTCGAATTGGACGTAACAGAAATAAACACCGTAATCAATGAGGTTTCAAAGGATACAAACGTTGAAGATGCATATGTTGTAACCGGGGAGTTTGATATTGTAATCAAAGTAAGATTCCCAGATTACCCAGAATTTCAGAAATACCTTCTCAACAGAGTCAGTAAAATAAAAGGAGTCAAAGACTCTAAGACCATGATGGTAATATCCATAAAGAAAGAAGATAATACGACTTTTACGGAGTGATACACATGGATAATAAATTGTATTCAGAATTGGTTTACCTTCTCGAGGAGCTTGCTCAGGATACTTCAGTGCCGAAGAATGTCAGAAAGAGTTCCAACGAGGCAAAGAATAAACTATCAGATGGAAAGGTAAGTCTTGATTTAAGATGTGCGACCGCTATTTCAATGCTGGATGAGATTGCAAACGATCCAAATGTTCCAGCACACGGTAGGGCAGCTTTGTATACCATAATAAGTAAGCTGGAGGCTCTTTCGAAATCAGGGAAATAAACTATAACATTCTTCTATTTTTATTTTTACGCATCATTTTTAAAATAAAATCTCAAATTTGGGATATACATATATATGTAATTATAATATTGGGTTTGTTAGTTATGACTTTATCTGATAATAGCAATAAGCTCGCATCGTTTTTGACCGAATCTGACATACCAAGAAGTGTAGCATTTACCTTGGTTTATATAAGAAATAAGGGAGAAATAACGAGTGTCGAAATAGAAAGAGAAACCGGCCTCAGGCAACCTGAAGTATCAATAGCCATGCAGTGGCTCAGGAGAAAGGGATGGATCAACAAACGTAACATGAAAAAGGAAGGAAAGGGGAGACCGGTTCATGGTTATAGGCTTTCCAAGGAGTTTGATGAAATCCTTGAGGAAATAATTCAGGATCTTGCCTCAAAGATAGAATCCATTCAAAATATCATAGAAGAATTGAAATCATATAAGGGGGAAAAAAAGAAGTAATCCATAACAAATTGTTAAAAATTCAGAGGCCGTTAAGTTCCTTGTACCTGTGAATTACGGCTCCTTCCATTCTTCCTTCTATTGATAAATTTGTCATCCCAACAAATAATCCAACTTCAACAACTCCAGGTATCATTTTAATTGTTTTTTCCATAGTTCCTGGATCCTTTATGGATTTGAACTGGCAGTCTACAATAGGATTTCCATTCTCAGTGATAAACTGACCGCCGTCCCGCACTTTGCATTCACATCCCAGAGATTCCAGGCGTTTTACAGTTCCGGAGAGAAACAGCCTGAAAATTTCGACGGGCAGTTTGAATTTACCAAGAGTTTCGACAAATTTGCTGGAATCTGCAAGAATTATAAGATTTCTGGAATTGTAGGCTACAATCTTTTCTCTCGTTAGAGCTCCGCCCCCACCCTTTATCAAATTTCCATTAGGATCTATCTCGTCCGCTCCATCTATTGACACATCAAGTTCACCAGAGAAATCCTGATCAATATTTAACCCCATTTTTAAAGCTTTTTCTGTGGTTCGGTCAGAGGTTGACACAAATGTGCTCTTCTTGAAGCAGAGATTCATCTCATCAAACACATCTAGCAGAATATTCACGGTTGATCCTGTACCAAGGCCAATAGACATTCCATCCTTCAAATAACGGGTTGCTACTTCACAGGCAATTCTCTTTTCTTTAATTGAATCATGGGATTCATTCACCATGGCACAATTTATCGTTTTATAATAGCTTTGCATTACCAATCATGGGAAACGAGGAACAGAAATTTTGGAAGGACTCTTATACCGCCATAGAAAGACTTGTATTACCCCCAGACACAAACATATTCAACGCTTTATACGGTGGTCGGCTTGTAGAATGGATAGATAATGTTGCCTCAATAGTATCTTTTAAGCATTCAAGGCGAAGAACCGTAACAGGAAGCATGGACAGCATATTCTTTCTCTCTCAAATCAGGATGGGAGATATCGTAACAATGAAGGGGCGAATAAATTATGTTGGGAAAACCACAATGGAAATCGAAGTTGATGTTTTTTCCGAAGAATCCCTGACCGGCGAAAAGAAGTTTGCTACTAAGGCTTATCTCACATATGTTGCGATTGACCAGAATGGTAAGGCAACCGCAGTTCCTAGATTGAAACTCGAAACTGAGGATGATGAGAAGAGGTTCAAAGAGGGTGAAGAGCGCAGTAAAACCAGAAATGAAAAGCTTAGCGTTGTCAGGGAAGAAGCTAAGGCATATGATGTATAATTTCCTTTTATTTTATTCATTACTATACTTAATTATCGTTTTGTGTGTAATATGCCATACTTATTTTTGTGTTGAAATTTTCTCTGAGGTGGGATTTCAGGGCACTTAAAATGAACCTGAGGATCTATATACATATTACTTAAAAAATGGCAAGTTAAGAATTAAAATCGTAAAATAAAAAAATGGGATGTAATGGTGATTTGTTATTGAGGTTGAGATAAAATAATGAATGGTGAGGCGGAGTTAAACGTAACGCCATCTATCTGGAAAGTCGAAGGATCAAGATATACCGAAGCATTAATTGAAGTTGTATAGTAGCTTGTCATCGCCGCACCATAAATAGTAGATGTATCATTTGCTGCAATGATAACAGATTGCATGGCTCCCCATATGCTTGCGCCCATCGCTGCGATGGAAACACCCATTGCAACAATAGCTGCTGTTGATGTTCCAGGCCCCACTGAGAGAGCTGCTGCAGCTGTAACCATGATCCCAAGGGTTGAAACACTCATATCTATCACATTTGATATGTCCTGCATCTCAGCGCTGCTGATTCCTGCATTCAGAATGTTTGTTATATTGGTAAATTGAATTTCACCATCTGTTGATAAGGTACCATAGCTATGTTGTGTAGAATTTTTATAATAATCCGTGAACGCCTGCGTTGCCGCTTTATTGAAGCTGCCTTCTCGCATGGTAGTACCTTTGCCCGCATCATTTGTTATTTCCTGCTGATATTGGGTGTCTCCGGTTGAACTCGAAGAACTGGTCTGCTTTATGAGAACACCGTTTAAAAATTCCTGCGTTACAGAGATGCGGCATAAGGTATATTGTGTAATTTCTAATGAGATATTGGAGAGATATATATCAAAGCTCACATTGTTAACATTAGTAGCTTGGGGTATCTGAGATTGTTGTTGGGAAAATTCCCCTAATGTCACTGTTCCCCCTGATGACGCTTCAAAGTGCCAGTTTTTCACATTATTTATACAGGTTGTTGAGTTTGTGAATCCGTTAGAAGATGAAAAAGATTCTGAATTGCTCAGTGCTCCAAGGGCAGCACTAAAGGCAAAATCTCCTTTAGAATTCAAAGGAGTGGTGTTATATGCCATTATCAGCGGAAGTGGTGCTGTGATAGAATTTGAGAGAGTAGTTTTCCATGCTAAGTAGCAATAGGTTGTAACTATTACATTCCCCCCACCCCCCGGACCTTTTATATATTGAGGGTTATAGTTGACGCCTCCTGTTCCATTAAGAATTTCTGCAGGCTGGCCAAGCACATAATTCTTGTTTATGGAGAATGAACTTCTGTGGAAATTGCTGTTTCCAACAAATTCCCTTGGAGAAAAGAGATAAGGTGTGGGAAATGTGTACAGGAAGGTTTTATTGTTTTTGTATACCTGAAAATTGACCTCATACATTATGCTTATTTCGGTGCTATTAGCTTTCATATTGCTGAGAAAAGATGCCCAATCCTTGGCGTATGAATAGAAGGAATAGTTCAGGGACATATTGAAGAACCCATTAGGTGAAAGTTGTGTACTTCCAATTTGGATGTAGTTATTACTTCTATGAGATATTCCAGTAACATTTATTGTATTATTCGTGACTGGTGTTGCCATGAAAGCCTCTATATTTCCAACTTCCTGAGGAGCTTGACTCTTTCCGTTCGTAGAAACGAATGATCCGACGATCCCGGAGGAGTTTGAAAATGTCACATGCCCCGTCGTTAATGGCCCTGTTAATGGAGCCTGCTGAATTTGCTTGTGAGTTACATATCCAAATATGGCAATTGATGATACGATCATAATGATAGAAAAAGCGATCGCTATCATGACTTTCTTCTTTTTGGAGATACTATCTATGTACGTTTGAAAACCCTTCTTCAATACTGACATCTTCAGGAAATCCTTCTCATATATATATATATATTCCGTGACAAATACTGTCATGCCTAAAAACGTGGATTAATTTGAATTCTACTTTGGATCGATCACAGAAATCCCCTTTCATAAGGGAGCGAAGAACAAGTTAAGGCTATCTTCAAATAATGCACTTCGAATCGGGGAAAGTATATGTGCCCATCTGGAACAGATCATAGATTCGAAAGAAAATGTCAGGTAATTAATAATATGATTAAATGTGGGGTAAATGAATCTGGATATTTTTGCGTCAATAACTAATTTTGCAACTACCAACAGCACTATACAAGGGGTTTTTCAGAGAGGATATGAAGTAGTTATCTCGGTGTCGGCCATTATAATTGCATTGCTCTGGATCCCAGTAGCTATAGGCTTCTTCAGCTCTGATGAGCAAAAGAGATATGAGTCAAAAAACAGGTTGAAATATGCATCTCTGGGAACTATAATCTATATTCTGGCTATTAGTGGCATTATTTATGGGGTTTTTAACTTTATAGCTACCGGTGCATGATCATTGGCATTCAACATAATTTCATTTCTCTCGCCACTTGGAGCATTCCTGCTTTCATCAGAGATTACCTCTTCATCCGGTCTCTGGATGTTAATAATAGAATATGGGCTTGGACAACCGTATGCATTTCCATTCCCAGAATCGATAATTGGGACTTTGAATCCAATAATGGGGCATCTGGTAGATGTATTGGCAATGCCTATTGCTACTGTGGCAATTTTCATAACTTCAATCAAGATAATAATGGCCAGAAGAGGTGAGGAAGTTAACAGGATCTTATGGAGACTCAGCATTTCATTAATGCTCTTCATACTATCTATTGATATTTTGAAATTCATTCTTGAAGCGGGATATCTTGTTTTTGCCAGTGTGTGGGATTACGGCTCAATCAACTGGTTTGCTGCAATGAATTCCAGTCAGATTCTCGAATATTTGAGGAATTTTTCTTCGGGAGGAAACACGCTTTCTGCTATCTTGCTCTCATCGGGGTATTTTGCTGCAACATTTTTCCTACTCAGTTTTCTTATGTTACGAGATGCCCTGCTCCTTGTATTCATTGTGATACTGCCAATTGCCTCACTATTGCTGGCAATTTCGGAATTTTACGATCGCATTATCCAGCTATGGGTTATGTTCATAGAACTCGCATTCATTCCATTTCCTATAGCGATCGCCCTGTATTTGAGCGCGATATATTCCAATGTTTTCTTTATGCATATTGCCTTTTTATGGGCAGCATGCCTCATTCCATCTATTCTGATGGCAAAAGGGGGTATATTGAGGAATCTGATGGGGCTGGATGTTCTTTCTGGGATCACAATGCTTGGGAATCGTATTCCAATGGTAAAAAATAATATAGAAATCCCCTCGCTTGGCAAAGCACAGCCTAATGGGAATTTATACAATAATCCCGCGACTGAGAATCCATACCAGCTAAATATCCCGAATCTGATGAAATCAGAGGTAGAATACAGGCGAGTGATGGAGTAACTTGGGAATCAGATCTGATTTTGGGAATTTACCTCCAAATATTTTGCGACGCAAATGGAATAGTGAAAAATCAAAGATCGAGATATATACTATCATTGCGGCATTGTCAGTAATAGCGGCAAATTTCAGCATTGATAATTTACCTATATTGCTGAAAAATTCAGTGTTGTTTTTGGCAATTGGATTCATCTCAATAATCATAACAACCGTATTTCTTTTTAGGTCCTATCGCAATCATGAAATATACACAACAAAGGAAATTCGCAAAGAATATGAAAATTCCATATTGATGGATGGAAAGAAACTGATTTCTGCCATTGAAATAAAGCCGCTTTATTTAGAAAATCTTTCAATGCGGGAAAAAGCTCTGATTCAAAGAACTCTTTCCGAGATTTGGAAAGATGTGCCTGAGGAAGTAATTCTTATTTCTTTAAATTATAATGGGAAATCTCTTTCTCTTGAAAAGTCAAATGAAGCGGTGAAATCGTATATCGAATTGACCAATTCATTTTTAAGCAACACATACTATTTCAGGCACTTCCTGGTTTTAATTAAAAAAAGGTTAGATAATGAGGCAAACGGTTTTGGAGAATCGCTGAACATCATCAGCGGAAACCTGGAACGGATTGGCATTGAAAACACTATTTTGAGGAATGATGAAATTGAAAAACTGCTGGGTGAAATTCCTTGAAAACAGGTAAGGGGAAGAAAAATATTTTGGAACAGAAAGTGAAGTTATTCAAAAGTTATTACAAGAGTAAAGGCTACAAGTGCATATATCGCATCGTTGATAGCAATCAATCTAACAGGGTTGAAATTTCTCCATATGTAAATAACGTTAGTTTTCCTATGGATGTGATTTTATCGTTAAAGAAAATTAGCTGGAATTCAAAAACAGTCGGTAGGATCAGGGCAGACAAGAGGGCAAATCTAATGATCGAAAGGAAAAAGCACGGGCAAAACCCTTCAATGAGAATTTTGGCTGAAGAAAATTATGCCAGCGAGCTTTATGATATCAATGCCGATGATTCCCTGTTGATATTTGATACAAATTTCATGATCAGGCAGGTGAGCAGCAATCCGGTTAAATTGAGTGAATACTCATACAGGGTCAGGAATGCAATAGAACTCATGGGGGGCATTCTGTCCAATAATAGAAGAGTGGGGAAGAGGGAACTCCGCAAGATCAATTCCCTTGATCTTCCCGGTGGCGGAAAGTACATTATGGATAGCAGAAAGATCGTGCATCTCATACCATGGTTTACTGATCCAGAACCAGATTTATCAGGAGCACTCATCGGTCTTGATTCATTTTCGGGGAAGCCAATATTTTTAAATATTTGGAATAAACCCTCATATAATTGCATTGTACTCGGTGAGATAGGTTCAGGAAAAAGCTATTTCAGCAAGGCAATTCTTTTGAGAAATATTGTGCTTGGCCTTGTTGACGAAATTTATATATTCGACCCCATGAACGAATATTTCAGGGAAACAGAATTGAGTCTTCATTCGGATCTTGATGTTATTCGGTTTGGCAGCGATTCAAAATTTACAGAATCTCACGTAGAATGCGGTTCTGGAACTGGGGTTACAACAAGGTTATATCGATTTGATGAGGTTGCCAAATCAGAAGAAAACTTTCTAGCCTGCATTGAAGGTATCTTTTACAAGATCAAGGCATCTCCAAATAAGAGAAAAATTATAATTCTCGACGAAGCCCACCTGCTGATCAGGGGAAAGAAAACAATGGCGGTTTATGTGGAACTTATTCGTTCTTCCAGGCACTATAACACTTCTGTTTTTTCAATAACTCAAGGGTTGTCCGAATTCCTTTCATCACAGAAAGGCAATTCAATTATAGAAAATTCGATAAACGTTTTCATCTTTAGAAACAAGTTCTGGACTGATTTGAAAGCGCTGAATTTCGATCCACAGGACTTTGGGCACACCGATTTTAAAAACCTCTCTGGTGGAAAAGGGGAGTTTTTCTCTGAATTCTTCTATTTCAGCGGTGGAAAAATGAGAAAGATGGCTTTCATCTCTACTACCTACGAAAAAGGTTTTATCGGGTAAATTTATTCTTTTGGCTTTGGCAATCGCTTCTTTGTCTCGCCAAGCACTATAGCCATGAAACCAAAAGCTATAAAGACCACAACGAGAGAGTAAAGCCCAGGATCGGTCCAGGCATCAAAATAATCTGCCCATGCGAAGTAATATGCCAGTCCTGCAGTAAGGAGGAAAAGGCCTATGGCAATTGTTGCATTATCATACGTTATCTTCTTGAGAATCCTTTCTACTGTGGTGCCAGATGATTTTTCCGATTCCATTTTAATTAATCTGTAATAAGAAATGTATATATAAATTCCTATCTTTTTCGGAGTGAAATGAAGTTCGTCTGACATCCCTCATTGTAATGTCTCTCAGGAAAACCTGTTTTTTACTGTTTCCTTCTAAATCCAGTCATTACCACAAACTTATTAGCGGTGTAGAAATTCAGGTAAACTATGCCCGACATTGCAGAACAGTTCTTTAACTGCTCGGATAGAGAGAGAGCAATATTCGAAGCGGGAATAAAACTAGGAACGATTTACCACCAATACGTTGGGGCACCAGTTAGCCTTTCCAATCTACAGTCTCTTGAGGAAGCGATAAGGCAGAGCGTTCTTGTCCAACCATTTGTAGATGAGGCATCAGTCAGGATAAACCCTGATAATATTAACAGGCATAAGGGCACATATAAATACATCACTCTCACCGGGGACATGCTTGATGTAAGCTTGAGTATCCGTTACAAAGGATCAAAAGTGAAAGCAAGGCTTCGTTATATCCACGAAATGGATTACCCTTTAATGTATCTGGAGGATTAAGTAATGGCAGTTAAGATAGGAATCACAGGACCGGTAGGCAGTATAAAGGCAGAAGCTTTATCAAAGATAATGGATACCCTGATCAAGGATGGAAAAATTGTCCATGGGGTTCTCGTCAGCGAGATCATCGATCAGGGCAAGCTTAAGGCTTATTCCATTTTAGATATATATACAAAGAGAAGAGTTGTGTTTGCCGAACTTGGTCTTGTTTCAAGGGTAAAGATAGATAAACTCGGTGTTGACACCAGGCTTTTGGAAGAAATATTGATACCAAGCATGAAAAAGGCCAGGGAAGCCGCAGATGTAATCGTGATAGACGAGATCGGTAAACTGGAGAATACGACCAGAAACATACAGAAAGAAATCATGGACACCCTGAATTATACCAAGCCACTTATAGTTACATTGCACAAGAAGTCCAGAAACCCTGTTCTGCAGGAGATAAGAAGTCTTGAGGGTGTAAGGGTATTTGATATTACACCAATAAACAGGAATATACTTCCATTCAAGGTTCTCCGGGTGCTTAACGGAGAGGAAAATCCATAACAGTTATCAGGGAAGGCTCAGCTACAGTAGAAATAGGAAGTGATATAGCCGAAAGCGGGCCAGGCAAGATTCAAGCTGGGTTTTTTAATCAGGAGCAGAGGTCGAATAGAGATCTGACGATTCTTTTTCTGAATGCCCTTAAGCCAAAATTATTCCTTGATGGTTTCGGTGCGACTGGCATCAGGGGAATAAGAGTAAGTCTTGAAACTGACACTCAGGCAGTTATCTCTGAGCGATCTGAAAAGAGCTACAGAATCCTTGAGAAAAATGTCGCATCGAATAAATCCGGGGCAGAGACACATTGGTCTTCCTTTGAAGAGATGGTAACCAGATACGAATTTGATTTCATCGACGTGGATCCATATGGATCAATTATACCTTACCTGGACATTTCACTCGATAATGTTAGGAACAGGGGATACATTGGCTTTACAGCGACAGACCTTTCTCCACTGTCTGGAGCTTTGCCTGAAAAAACATTCCGGCGATATGGCTCGGTGATTCCCAAATCCATGATGCGACACGAATTGGGGATAAGGAATCTCATTGGAACCATAGCAAGAAGAGCTGCTTCTCTGGATTGCGGAATTGAACCAATGCTTTCATTCTGGCATAAGCACTATTACAGAGTCTTTGTGAAAATTACAAGGGGAGCCTCAAAGGCTGATGATACCCTTCGAAATGTTGGGATACTAGATCTGGAGGAAATATTGGGAAATGGGTATAACGGAATTTCTGCAGGACCCATATGGAGGGGAAAAATTGAAAATTTCTTTAATGGGCAATACGTAGATTTTGGTGAAAAATCACAGGCAACAGACGCATCGATGAATTTTCTAAATTCGCTAAAGTTTGAAGACACCTCAGTTTTATTCTGTGATCTTGGGGAAATCTTTTCAAGAAACCATAGGGACATTCCATCAATAAAAAAAGCTCAGGATATTGCAATAAAAAACGGAATAAAGGCAATCAATCGTACCCATTTTTCACTGACTGGTTTAAAGATGGATAATTTAAGGCTTTTCTGCGATTTAGCATCTGGGGATTTTTAGATAGAGGACGACATCAAAGCAAGTGAAAACTTGCCAAATATTGTGGTTTCTGTGTTAATACTCTCGCTCCCTTCTCATGAGAAGATTTAGTCAAGTAGAGGTAATACTACCTCGTCGCTTCGTTCAGATCTGCCATGTTCTATAGTGGAGATGATTCTCAGGAAAGCCAACAAAAATTTAAATCGTTGATATATCGCCTCGTATACGATAGATATTCTAAGAAGAGAAATTAAATCAAAGAAGAAGTGAAACAAATAATTATATATTAGCACTTCATGCGTTTTAATGAAAAATATCCTTCTAACGCTATCTGTTCTGCTCATGGCAATAATGTTCATGGGGACATCGTTTGTTGTAGCAACCGATCATGCCGGTTTGCTTGTAGCTTCAGGAAGCAAATCCAATGTTAATGGCGTTCCGTTTGCTCAAGCCAGTGTAACATCTAATGCAGGGTACGGAAAATACAACTCTGCCTCAGTTCGTGGATATCTTCTCAAGGAGAATATTGGCATGAACGCATATTCAGGTCCAACAGACAAGGTTATTCAAAACATCACTGTTGGTATAAGGCCCCATGCAATAGCATTTGACAGTTCAAACGGGAATGTGTATGTCACGAACTGTGGTTCAGATGGCGTCTCCGTAATAGACGGTTCAACAAATAAGGTTATTCAAACCATCGCTGTTGGCAAAGGCCCTGTTGGAGTGGCATTCGATAGTTCTAACGGAAATGTGTATGTCTCGAACCATCGCTCTAGCAGCGTTTCCGTAATAGACGCCTCAACTAATAAGGTTATTCAAAATATCACCGTAGGTTCAAGTTCATGCCTGGAAGGGATTGCATTCGACAGTTCAAACAGGTATGTGTATGTTGTGGGCTGTGGTTCAGGAAGCATCTCCGTTATAGACGGTTCAACAAATAAGGTTATTCAAAACATCACTGTTGGTGAAAGCCCTAATGGAGCTGCATACGATAGTTCTAACGGGAATGTGTATGTCACGAACGGTTGTTCAAGCTGCGTCTCCGTAATAGACGGTTCAACAAATAAGGTTATTCAAAACATCACTGTTGGCAATACTCCAGTTGCACCAGCATTCGACAGTTCCAACGGGAACATATATGTCCCAAAAGAGTGCTCTCGCAATGTATCAGTAATAAACGGTTCAACAAATAAGGTTATTCAAAACATCACTGTTGGTGAAAGCCCTAATGGAGCTGCATACGATAGTTCTAACGGGAATGTGTATGTCGCGAACTGTGGTTCAAACAACGTCTCAGTAATAAATGGTTCAACAAATAAGGTTATTCAAAACATCGCCGTGGGTTCATGTCCAGCAGGAGTAGCATTCGACAGTTTAAACGGGCATGTGTATGTTGCGAGCTCTATTTCAGACACCGTTTCGGTTTTGGGATACGTAAGATATGCTGTCACCTTTACCGAAGCGGGACTACCTTCTGGATCAGATTGGTATATGAACATAACAGGACATGATTCTGGAGCATTGACAGGAACTACATATTCTGTAAATTTGACTAATGGAACATTTGTATACACAATACAGACTAACAATAAGCTATACGAACCTTCAACATCCTCAGGTTCTTTAATGATTAATGGGAGTGCTGTAACAAAATCGATAACATTCTTCCAGGTAAGCAAGATCACATTCACAGAAACAGGATTGCCTTCTGGCACCGTCTGGTATGTAAATGTGACTAACAGCACCGGATTTACCTTCCATGGAAACTCATCAACTAATACAATCACATTCAACCTGATCAATGGCACTTACAGTTTCTTAAATTCTACAAGCGACAAGATATACGAACCATCCTCATATGCCGGTACATTTACCGTCTCTGGAACTGCAGTGAATTTGCCTTCTGTCACTTTCTCAAAGGTAACATACAAAGTTACATTCACAGAAACAGGCCTTCCGTCAGGTACCACATGGTATGCTAACGTTACCAACAGCATCGGATTTACCTTCCATGGAAACTCATCAACTAATACAATCACATTCAACCTGATCAATGGCACTTACAGTTTCTTAAATTCTACAAGCGACAAGATATACGAACCATCCTCATATACCGGTACATTTACCGTCTCTGGAACTGCAGTGAATTTGCCTTCTGTCACTTTCTCAAAGGTAACATACAAAGTTACATTCACAGAAACAGGATTGCCTACCGGTTCTGATTGGTACGTGAATATAACAGGACAAACTTCATCCGGTCCAATCACCGGAACATCATACTCAATCTACCTCGCCAACGCTTCATATTCCTACAATGTACAAACATCCAATAAAATCTACGAACCTTCACACTCAAATTCATTTACAGTCAATGGAAATACAGTATCCCAAGCTATAACATTCTCAACAGTAACATACAAAGTTACATTCACAGAAACAGGATTGCCTACCGGTTCTGATTGGTACGTGAATATAACAGGACATGATTCTGGAGCATTAACTGGAGTAAATTATTCTGTTATGTTAACAAATGGAACATATGCATACACCATAGGAACCAACAATACAAATTACAATGCTTCCAACAGTACAGTAATAGTTAATGGCCACTCCAAGACAGTAACAATCACATTCACCTCTTCTTCATCGCCATCGAAACAATCTCCTTCTGGCATATCGAGCATGGAACTTTACGGAATAATTGGAGCAGCGGTTGCAGTGATAATTGTGGGTTCAGCAGTGTTCATGATCAGGAAGAAGAAGTAAACTCTTCCCAATCAAATTCTCCTGAATGAAAATGAATGTTAAAAAATCATTAATTACTAATAAGCCTCTCTTTTTAAGAATATCAAGGATATTCATTCTTCAAAAGTGGTGGAAATGATTTGCATATAATGCATGGAGAAATAGTTGCACGATATGTTCCTCCTATCACATAATAACAACAATTACTCAGGACTATTGAAGGCAATCTAGAGACTTGTTTCGCACAATATATTTAATAAATTTTACCGTTATTCTTAGAATGTTTTCTCATTAAGAAATAAAACTCTAATTCAACATATTGTTGTGTTAATTCCTAAATCTTTTGATACAGATCCTTGCCTCACATCCGAGGTGATAAGATCGTAACCTTCTAGAAAAGCAGCTGCTATAAAAAGAGAATCATATATTGTAATTTTATATTTGACAGCCATTTCGAAAGCTTTACCTAAGTATTTCCTCTGTGCCAGAAACTTCCCAATGCGCTGAAATTCTATCAGAAGTTCCAGGGCATTTACCTCATCGAATTCTCCCCGATTCACCTTCTTCCACAAGGCGTTTCCAAGTTCTTTTATTGAGAGTTCTATGGTAATGGGCTCATAAAGGTATTCCCGCAGATTTCTCCAACCTGGCTCTTGTGAGAAGAACTTAACTATTGTCGAGGAATCAATGACCCTCATCCCTATCCTCACGAATAGATCTCACTGCAAAACCTGCTTCTGAAGGCTTTGAATGTTGTTGTATCATCGATTCCAGCTTATCAATGGTATTTCTAACATCCTTTTTCCATGCTAAATCTTCAAGATATTTTCTAACTTCCTCTGACGGGTGTATTCCCAGATTCCTTAATTTTTCCATAGTCCCCTTTTTGAGACGCACACTGATAACTTCATTCTCCTTTGATACCACGTCTTTGTATTAGTTACATAGAGATAAACATTGTTGTAATTAATCTAGTAAACATTGGTATAAATTATAGGTAACCAATTTGGTAAAAAATCTCTGATGTTGATTTAGGGCACTCGGATAATTGTTTACCAGAATATCTCCCGGTTTTTATTAAAGTGCTTAACGTGTATACTTAGAACCTTATTCTGCTGCCTGTTGCTGACATCTTCTCCATCGCAAGCGAGTGGAGGTTCCTGATTCATAGAGTGGCAACTCGTAGACCCCCCCTTAAGGAGTTCCGCCCCCGTGGCACTTTCCACAGGCGTGAATTCGGGAATGCCCTTCCCTACTTTTATTAGACCAATGTTGCGAATGTTTATTGCAGCATTGAGATCCCTGTCGATGCTCAAACCGTACTTATTGCAGTGATATATCCGATCAGACAGTTTCAGATCGTGTTTTATGTTTCCGCATTTGGAGCAGATCTTCGATAAAGGATCGAACCTGCCGACCCTTATCAGTTCTGCGTTTCTCTATCCCATCTTGTAATCAAGCATCTGCCTGAACTGGTACCATCCCTGATCGGTTATGCTCTTTGCAAGGTGATGATTCTGCTGCATGCTCTGTGTGTTAAGTTCCTCAACCGCAACCATACCATACTGCTTGGCTATCGCTGTTGATATCTTGTGGTTGAAGTCTGTTCGAGCATCCCTGATCTGCTGGTGGATTTTCTGTACCTTCACTATCTGTTTCCTTCTGTTATTGGATCCCTTCTTCTTCCTTGACAGTTTCTTCTGCTGCCTCTTCAGCCTCTTCTCATGCTTCCTGTATGAATTGAGTGGTTCTACCTGCAATCCAGCCGACAGGGTTACGAATGCTTTTTGATCTGCTCCAGTTAAGATGGCACACTTTTGGATACCCTTCATCGATCAACTCAGTTCACCTCTTTCATGTTTTTCAACATATTTGCTTTTGCCTCGTTTCTCATTTTCATCTTCTCCCTTCT
>JAKAUD010000026.1 GCA_021827885.1 Thermoplasmata archaeon
TTTTCATTTAAAGCAGAAGTTCTAAAAATCCATTATTTCTTGCTAATTCATATTGCAGATCCAATTATTTTCAAATAGGGGATTTTATCATAAATATGCCTTAATATATTATATTTTAAAAGGAAGAAGTGTGAAAGAAATTCACTTCTTTTTTTTGTCCATAGCTTCCAGCATTCTGGTTGTAATGCCCTCGAATGCCTTGGAAACAATTTCATTGGATGAAGCCGAAGGTATGCCATCATCCGCATTTGCAACAACTTCCGGAATAAGCGGGATCCTTCCCAGAAACGGGACACCATATTTCCTGGCTGCTTCTTCCCCTCCCCCTTTCTTGAATATATCCACGGTCTCCCCGCAATGGGGGCATACAAATCCGCTCATATTCTCCACAATTCCCAGTATTGGAAGGTTCATCTGGCCTGCAAAGCTGATGGCTTTTCTGGCGTCCAGAAGTGCCACATCCTGCGGCGTTACAACAATTACCACACCATCAATCTCAGGAATGAGCTGTGCTACGGTTAGGCCTTCATCGCCTGTGCCAGGGGGCATGTCCAGAATTATGAAGTCCCTCTCACCCCAGGCAACATCCTCCAGGAATTGCTGGATGGCCTTGTGCCTGAGAGCACCCCTCCAGATTACAGCGGTGTCTTCGCTTGGCAGCAGGAATGCCATTGAAATTACATCCACACCGTATTTGGAGCTTACTGGAACAATCTGGTTGTCCTTTGCGGTAATCTCAGCATCTGATACTCCGAGCATCTTGGGATCGTCCGGCCCGTTGATATCCGCATCGATGAGGCCGACCTTATACTTCCTGGCCAGAGTAACTGCAAGATTCACTGAAACAGTGGATTTGCCCACTCCTCCTTTACCGCTCATCACCATAATCGTGTGCTTGACACCCTTGTACTTCGTGGATTTTGGCGGTGGCCCAATAATAGGCTGGGGTGGCGGCTTGTTCATCTTAATGGTTCCAGTTGGCATTGTTCAGCATTGCTCCACGATATTTTAGTTTGGCGACTTTTAACAGATTATTTCTGGATTGATATCAATGAGGAAATTTGACTTAAACCATACAGCGAAGGCAATGTGCATAGCTTCTGAACAACGTTTATTTCCCTTGCAACATTTATCTAAAAATGTACTCGGAGCAATGCGTGTTCTGCCGGGATGTAATAAGAGACCGCAAGGCGTCTATTATCTACGAAAACAGCAATGTGCTGGCATTCATGGATATTGCTCCGGTTGAACCTGGCCATGTCCTTGTTGTGCCAAAAGAACACTATGTCAACATCCTTGATATCGACGAGTGGTCTTATCTCGAGGTCCACAGGGTAGCAAAGCAACTCTCGCCTGCAATCATAAGGGCTGTGGGCGGTGAGGCGGTAAACATTGGCCAGAACAACGGTGCCTGCGCAAACCAGCGTGTATTCCACTACCATCTCCATATCATCCCAAGATTCTGTGACAGGCGCCTGGACTGGAGCCGCCGCAATGTCAGGGATAAGGAACTGGATGAGGTCGCTGAGAAGATAAGGGCCGAGATCCAGAATCACGATGGCGAGATGCCAGAACTGAAGTAACCAGTATTTATCTTACAATCCTGCCAGCGAAATTGGCGGAAAAATTTTATATTTTCCTTTGAGCTAGATACCAAAAGAAATGAGCTACAAACCGCACATGCCTGAAGATGACATCAAAATACGAAAGCAGTGGCATGATTCGGTATACAGGAAAATGGAGGACCAGAAAACCATCAGGAGGCAATACCTGGGAAGAAAGCTGGTAATTCCGAAAGAAGTGACTCCCACTGCATGGATGTCCAAGCTCTTGGGAAAAACGATCCTTGAAGAAGTGAAAGAGTCAGACAGAGTGCTGGACATGGGTACCGGCAGCGGGATAAACGCAATTCTTGCCGCGTCGAAATCAAAGCAGGTACTGGCTGTGGACGTAAATCCATATTGCATTGAAACCGGAAGAAAAAATGCAGCACGCAACGGCGTTGCGTCAAGGATCGAGTTCAGGAAAAGCAATCTTTTCGACAATGTGGAGGGAAAATTCGATCTCATCATTTTCGACCCGCCTTTCAGGTGGTTTTCACCCAGGGATATCAGGGAAGTTGCAGTTGCTGATGAGAATTTCAGGAGCATGACTGCGTTCTTTCTGGAAGCTATGGATTACCTGAAGCCAGAAGGCAGAATATTGATGATCTACGGCGACTCAGGGGACATGAACTATTTCACGCACCTCATGGACAAGCTGAATTGCATTAAGACACTAGTGAGGTCAAGGTACATTGAGCGATACGGCAGGAAATGGGGGTACTATGTATGGAAACTTTCGCGGCCTGGCCAATCCACCTCATAAGGCATACAGCATCCATTTTCAGTTAAATGAAGCAAGACTTCTGAAAACAGAAATACAGCCACAGGATACACCATCAATTTTAAGATGGAATACCGCTATAATTTCAAGAATCTCGACCCCAGGCTCAAGATACTGAGCGTAGTAAGGTTTGTCAGGGCTTTTGGAAGGGGTTCAACATTCGTATTCCTCCCGCTGGTATTCATCAGCGTTTACAATCTTAGCTTCATTATTACGGGCCTTCTCCTTGGCTTTGCGACACTTCTAATGGCCGGAATCCAGTTTCTTGCGGGAAGGTGGACAGACAGGGTTGGCAGAAGAAGCATCCTTGTCTACTCACAGATTCCGGGAGTGATATCATATCTTGCAGTCTATTATTCTGTTGCCGTTCCTCATTTCCTGTACCTTGCGATAGGTGCATGGTACAGCACCATCGTCATAAATGCCGTACAGTATCCTGCAGTCCAGGCCGCGGTTGCCGATATAACCTCCGTGAGTGACCGGCTCTCAGGATTTACCCTCATCAGGGTAATGGCGAACCTCGGAATAGCTGTTGGCCCTCTGGTGGGTGCATATCTTGCGGGTTACGGCTTGCAGTATATCTTCCTGATTGCAAGTGCTGCAACAGCTGCCGAAGTGGTTATGCTGTACCTTTTCATGGGCGAAACATACACCCCAACAGGCATGCTCGAGAAAAAGCCACGCATACTCAGGGACACTGTGAAGAATGACAGGTTCTTCCTGCTGTTCATAATGATCGGTATACTCCTTGCATTCTTTTCAAGGCAGAGGGGCACATCCCTGACTGTCTACACAGTGGTCCTGTCAAACCTGCCATTCATGGATCTCGGCGCAATCTGGGCCCTGAACGGCATTCTAGTTGTAATACTCCAGCTCCCGCTTCTAAGGATCATGACAGCCAATGGAAACTCAATGATGTGGCGGGGAGTTGGAGTATTGTTTTACGCCGCTTCCTTCGTGGTTCTCTCCGCTGTTCCCACACTGGGAATCCTGCTGCTCTCAATGACCATATCCACCGTGGGTGAGGATTTCGTCTCCCCAACGACCCAGGCCATTGTTACAACCATTGCACCTGCCTACCTTAAAGGATCATACATAGGGGTCTATAACCTCATAATTGCAAGCGGTTCATTTGCGGGCTCCCTGGTCGGGCTTTGGCTCCTTTACGTTTTCAGAAACTTCAGCTCCACATACTGGGACTATATCGCCATTGGCTCCCTGGTTGTTGCATTCATGTACGTAGCCATTTCAAAGCCATTCAGCAGAAGGATGAGCGAAGTGGATACAACCGAGGTAAGGATTTCAGAGGGCTTTAAAAGTTAATGGAAAATATTGATTGAAGATATGAAATGATCGCATATGTGAAGATAGGGGCTCCCCTCCGGAGAAACCAGCAGGCCCGGCAAAGCAGATTCCTCCTTAACCAGGGAATCCAGTTTGGAGGTTAACCGGATCGTTCTAGGAACTGGTTTCATTCTTCATTTTTATTGTTTTCATTTCTTCTGCATCACAAAAATCCGGTATGCCCACTTTCCGGAACCATCAGTTGCCTTCTCATCAACCTTACTGTATCTGCCATTTAAGTATTCCAAATCCACCTTCAATGACGGGAAGAGGTCGCCAAGGATGAAATATCCTCCATCCTTGAGTGCATTGAACACATTATCATAGGCAATAAATCTCTTCTTGCCTAAGTTGTGGAAAACAAGGCTGGAGATACCAAGGTCGTACATGCCATTTGTTCCGAGGGGTTTTCTCAGGTCATGCTCCATCAGTTGAACCCTCGCCTCTAGATTCAGGGCTTTCATATTTGCATTGGCCTTCTCAAGAGAGGCATCAGAAAGGCTTCCATGGCCAAAAACATCCACTCCCGTGATCCTGGAGTTTGGGAAGCTCCTGGCTGCAACACTTGCAAGGAAACCCAGGCCACATCCGGCATCCAGTATCCTGATTTCTGATTCAGGGGAATAAACGGAGGTAAACAATTCCGAGAATGCAGTTTCCACTCTGTTCCTCAAATTGCTTGATTCTTCCGGGGTGGAGTGATGGTAGGTGCCAAAGTCAATCTCCATGATGGCTCTAATGAAATTTTGGCTATTTATTGATTCGGGACTGCATCCTGGATTCTACGGAATGTGACCTCTTGGGTACGGGCTTATCCCAGGGGGTTTATCCATGCCTCAGGTTCTAGATCCAGGGCCCCAAATAAAAACCACTCTTCAAAAACTCGGATTGCCGATTTCAACCATTGAAGAGCTTCTGGAGGAGCATCAAAAGGAATTTTTAGTCGAAGCCCAGACACTTGGAGATATCCTGGAGGTCCTTGAATGATCTCCCTTTCAGATAACCGGATTCAACAGGAGATCACCGGTGTCATCCTCGTTGGAAGAATATACTCAATCAGAGCTAACAACCCAGAGATCCTTGCATTAGTCGATTATGATCTTCCTGAAGCTGAAAAGCAATTATCAATTTGGCAGTTAAGGCATCAGGACGATTGTGACATTGAAAGCAAGAATCCCTTGTGTCTTAACATCAGGCCAACATTTTTCCCAGATCCTGAGCAGAGGATACAGAGAGAAAAGTACGTTCAAAGGAAGCGCCTGAAGAATTTCGATCCTTCAGGAAATCAGATAAACAGGAGGTTTAGGCATTGATTTCCCATGCTTCTAACTTACACGAATTTAATACACACATAATTCCCCAATATTCAAATTATCCACAGAACAAGTCAGATATTCTTCCGTCGAATTCTATACACACTAAATTGCAAATGGAGCAGAGTCAGAAATTCAGTATTACAGCACTCTTTGTGCAATTAAATATGTACGTATTGTACGTATTTAATTATCTATTATCTTTTCTTTATTCTCTTCTCTCTAGTCCTGGAAGTGAAAGGAGGGTCTCCCTGAGATGAGCAAGAAGAATTCAAAACCAGGAAGACCCACGGAAGGACTCAGGAGAAAAGGAAGGACTAACATAACTCTTGATCCAGAGGTTGAAGATTTCATTGATGAACTGGGATCGCATTTCAATGTCTCTGGATATTGCAACAGGGCTCTATGGGCATTGAAAAGCCAGACATCGGATGAAGCCAGGTTGCATCAGCTGGATAGAGATATATTTGACACAAGGCAAAAGCTCGCGATATTGGAAAGCGAATGGAAATCTGTAAAAGCGAGAGTTGAGGACAAGGCCAGAATCAGATTAGACATCAACTTGGAAACTGACTGCCATGCCTGGTATTTGCGGTCATTGGTACAGTCAGGTATTTTCAGGGTGATGAAGAGAGGATCTATCGACCCTGTTCCTGTAGTCAGACAGCTTATCGCTGAGAAGAAAATTCACGCGTTTGAAGTGGAAGAGACACCTGAAGGACTGAGATTTACAGATAAAGCCACAAACAGGACTTTAAGGATGTTCTCAAAGCATCTTGGCAAGGACAATATATTAGTGCCAAGCGAACCTGAAACATGGGTTGTGCCATACGAAAGCGAATTGACGGACAAGTATTTTCTGAGAATCGATTATAAGCAGTTCCGTCAGGAATTCCTGACCAATCAGAACATATCTGAGGCTCCAACTGAATTCTTCAAGCAGTTTGCACCAAGGATCCTTACGGAGAGCGTAAAGCGTGAAACAAAGCAGAAGATGATGCCGTTCTACCAGAACCCGCCTGAAATATCAGTAGACGAGGCTAAAAAGCGAGTTGAGGGGCCATACAGGGGTGGAAACTGACGTGATGTCGCTCTTTTCATTTTCCGACAATTGGATGGAATTGTCCATGCGATATCCCATAGAATTCATTGAGGAAGTTGAAAGAAGATATGCACTGGACCACGACTGGAAGGTCTTTATCAGGATAACCAAGGAAGGCCATAGGGCGGATAAGTCATTTGAAAGAAAAGGAAGCACCATAAAACCAGGCGAATGGATTGTAAGGCCATATTCAAGGTACAGAATCGAACTGATATTAAAGGCAATAAAGAAGGGCGGGTTAGTAGAAAGGGGTGATTTTACAAATGGCAGATGAGTAAAAGTCCGACAGACTGGGTAAGAAAATGGAAGAAATCAAGGAGGAGCTAAGGGCAAAGGCGCTAAAAGTGGCATACGAAATTGCTGCAGATGTTGAGAAATTCACAAAAACAAAGCTCTCCTTCGATCAGTTTGACGTCATATTTGCAAAAATGAAGGACCTTGCAAACGATGGCTACGCTTCGGCTATTAAACTGATATTTTACGCAGGGAATGAACTCTAACGGACGCCATTGTAATATACGATAAATCTGGTTTGAAAATCACAATTACCGGTTCATTAAGTGAAGAAGAGCTATCAATTATAAAATATGAGATTAATTCGACATTGTCAGGAATACTCAAGTTCCGTAAGTTAGGAGTCGTGGTACCATCGAAATGAAGATAGAATTTATTCAGGAAGAACTAGAGAACGAGGTTTTGAATTACTTAACTAAGTATCCAAACTTCTCCTTCTCTTGCTACAGACTTTCTCTAAAGCTTGGGATCAGTTCCGCAAAACTATTGAAAATTTTACTCAGACTTTATCGAAATGACCTTCTTGAAAGATATTGTAAGAATAGAAATCACTGTCTGAAATGTCGATATAGGATAAAGCGGGTTTAATCTTATGCCCTAATGGGGTAGAGGAGTATAGGCCTCACTAGCTTCTGGAAAATTTTTGGATCAAAATTACAATGTATTTTTCCCAATAGGGTTTTGTAAAAGCAAGTATCAAAAGTGACGCAACGAATGCAAATGAAGCTATCAAAAGGGATACAGGCCAAGAAACCGATACTTTTAAACCAAAAAATAGAGTTAGGAAAATCGCGATACATGTTGAAATTAGTGTCCCGCTCGCAGTCCTCGCATCTATAGTATCTGTCGACTCGCTTTTTTCATTCTCAACGTTTTTTGTCAGGTGTTTGGCACTAGTTTTCTCAATAGTTGTCTTGTTGCCGCAGACCGTACACTCAAAGTATACTTGTCTCCAATTGTTGTCATAATGTATCTCCTGAAGAGTTTTCTCCGCACAAATAGGGCACCAACGCTCAATTGATTCCACATACGGTTCGAAATTCACAGAATCTAAGATATTGGATATCAATTCACCCCTATTTCCATTTGCAGCAATACCAATATACCCTGCAAGGGCTTTGAGTTCTGTTGCAGGTAACGCCGAGATTATATTTTCACCGGTATCTTGAACAGATTGATTTCTAGTTCGTAAGACATTTAATAACCTGTAAACGAGGTGATCCTTTTTTCCAGTGGATGAAATCCCCAACTTCCTAAGATCATCTTGGATCCATTCTTTGCGATAAAATTGAGAGAGAACGTCATCCAGGGCCAAAATACTTTTTGTCATTTTTACTGGCACAACTAAGTATTTACTCTTAATATTTACTGACCAAGAAGAAGTATGGCATTTAATCTTTATATTTGCCTTGAAATTGTATTTAGGTTTCTTCCTGTTCACAATGCTACATAATTTCCGAACACTTTTTCCTCTCTAATTTTATGAGCCCCGACTATTTAAAGAGAACAAGATCGACTATCTTTATTACGATAAATCCATGATACATCCAATGGTCTATCAACCTCAGGGTCTGACCAAATCAAGAATCTTCTTTTATATTCTAGAGAAAGGAAAAGCTTCATTCGATGAAATTGACGTATTTATGAAACGGATACTAGGTTTGGGAAAGGGAAAAGGTCTTGACACCGTAAAGGATGTTTTGTGGTCGCTAATATCAAGCAAAGTCATAGGCAGTGACAATCAGATAAAAGATAGATCGGATAGGATTATGGAAAGGTCTACCTTCTCCGTGAGGGAATTGTATGGATTAGTTGATTTGGCCATCGTATATCTTACTGCTTATATCTGGGGCAAAGAACACGCAAGAAAATTTCAAAAGAGTATATTATTTAAGAACAAGATTTCCTTCAATCTGGAGGATTTACAAAAAATAATCTCAGGCAACGCTGATTCGGGAATATTACCTGACCATTATTCGTTCTCGAGCGTGTTATCAAAGTTACCGCCAGAAGATCCTAGGACTGACATGATTTATTTTTATTGCGAATCTACACAAGAGGAAAAATACAGGAAAATTCGAAAAATTTTAGTTAACAACCTTCAGTTGGTTGGGGATGACATTAAAAAAACGCAACCTTTCTCGTTGAGATTGCTCTCAAAGTTTACTCAATTAAATTATAGTTTTTCTGAGTGGAACTTCCCAATTTTTCAGCATTTTAAAAAAAGACTCGAAAATTCACCAGACTTTGCAATGTCGTTTTTCAGAGTAGTTGCTGAATTTCTCGAAGAGACCAATTTTAAGAGGTTACCATTGGGACAGATGTTCCAAAAAGCACCACAGGGCTTACAACAATCATGGGCTTTAGAACTGCGAGCATTAGATTCTAGAGCCATGTATCATAGTCGTGGAATGTTTTCCCTTTGGCCAAATGAGTCCTCTGAAGCTGAATTGGAGACCGCAAGACGAATACGATTTAACCTGATTGACGACGCACCGTTGGCAAATTCAAAAATTGGACTAATTGCGCTTTTTGTGATATTCTTGACACTGCACGGAACAGTCGGAGACCATGATAGGGCTGCAATATTCTCTGACATTGGTTTGCCGCAGGAGGATTTTCAGTTATTAATAGACAATCCAATTTCATTTTCACAGTTACATAGTTTTGAGAACCTTAGGTGCTTAAGAGAAGAGGAGTGGCGAACTGAAACCTTACCCAAGAAAAGAGAAGAGATTCGAGAGATTCTTAAAGAGAGACTAGAAAGAATAATTAAAGACCCGAAAAAGGATAAATGGACTAAGGAAGAGGCCTTTGCACTTTGTATGGACCGTGCAGATTTATCGATTGACTATTGTTACTCATTGATACCTGATTTAGCAGAAAGAGGATATGCGATAGTGCGAGAATGATCCTTTTAACTAAACTATATTTAAACAACCTCGCATTTTGAGTTTGCAAAGCTTATCGGAGAAGCGGAAGCTCTATTCCTCCGATAAGCAGGGGTTTCCGTTTCTTCCGGTGACGGAGGAAACTTATTATGGAAACCGCAAAATCAAAGGGAAAGAGGGGCATAGCTGGCCTGGCAATCGGGATCATTGCAGTTACAATGACAATATTCCTTTCCTCTGTCATCGGCCATAGCCTTGTATCACTGAATGATAATTCTTCTGTTCTCAAGGGAGACACACAAACACAGTTCATCTACAATGCAACCGGAACAGGGATAGCATTTGCCTTTGTCAATGGAACCACAACTTTTGACATGCCGTACAATGAAACTGTCAGTTATATTCTGACAAATCTGGCCCAGGGAGAGCTGAACGACTTTTCAGTATCCAACCTGACGATATTGTTTGGTTATCCAGTCACAGCGAATGAGAGCTTAGGCTTTGGCACTAATGTAACCAACTTCCAGCCTTTTCTGAACGTTTCATTGAAGAATGCATCTTCAGAATATGTGCAGCTGCAGCCTCAGTACATCACGGGAAACCAGTCTTCTTACCTTATGGTGAGAATGTCAGGAAACAGCACATCTTACAGCTTCAAAGTCTATGTGTACGGGAATAGCCAATTCTCATTCCTGGGTCCATTCGCAGGTGAACAGGTCGGATACCTGATTTCTGGAATTGTGATTTTCGGAGCTGCATTCATGGAATCACCCTGGTTCGACATTGAAATCATGAAGAGAGAGAAGGTCCCGGTCAACAGACCACACAACAGGTCCAATGTCCTTTCCTATTTTAAGTCCCTGGTACAGCTGGAAAACATGCTGTCACCATTCACGGATGAAATAGAGGGTTATGAGGACTCATACAGGAAGATCTACGACAAGATATCAAAGATTGATGAAGAGTCTCCAAACTATGTGAATGAATCTTATCAGGTCTGTGGGGAATTTCTTGGCCTTCTATCACAGGCAATGCAGGAGCTTGGCCTTCTGATACCGGTGAATTCCACTTCAAGCGATGGTGTATTGGCAGAACCTTACGGTGACTGAAATGCCAACATTTGAAAATGGAGAGAAATCAACCTGGTTAATCCCCTGGGTCAAGAGACGAATTAAGCAGAACAGGAATCTCATTGGCATTTTCGTTGGAGATACGGGATCCGGGAAATCTCTTTCTTCCATCTCATTAGCAGAACAGATAGATCCGGACTTCTCAGTGGAAAGGATTGTATTCACAGTCCAGGAACTCATAACACTTGTCAATTCAGGGAAACTCAAGCCGGGATCGGTTGTTATTTTTGATGATGCAGGTCTTGGTGTCAACGCAAGATTATGGAAAAACCAGTCTTCAGTCATATTCGGAATGCTTACCCAGGGTTTCAGGTACATGCAGATCATTCTTTTGATCACAGTACCAAAGATTTACTTCATTGAAAGGCAGTCAAGAAACTTAATTCACGTGATGTTTGAAGCAACAGACGTACAAGGGATAATGAAGCCAAAGCTACCTTTCCCTTCACCGTTCCATGATGACAAGATCTGGTTCAAATATCCACAGATCCAGAGGGGATTCAAGAAAATTACAATCAAGACTTCCAGATTTAAGCTGCCTTCGCAGCCTCTTATAGATGCTTACGAATCCAAGAAGAAAGACTAGATGGAAACAAAGTTCAAGGAATTTGAGGAAAAGCTTACTGGAAGATCCAGGGATTCAAACGATGGAATTCCACTGACATGCGGCGAATGTGGGTACTCATGGAACTATACAGGTTTCCTGAGAGTCGCCCGGTGTCCAAATTGCGAGACCAGAGTGTACATTCTGGAAAAGGAGGCCCGGTTTTCAGGATACGATGTCAAATGCAATCATTGCAGTTATATCTGGAGATTCACTGGTTCTTCTAAGCGTACGACTTGTCCTAATTGTGAGCAGAAGATAGATACTGAGAAGAATAGGACCCCGGATTCTGATGATTCTAACGTAACTTTGTAAAAGTGTCCTCAAGGACAGAATAGGACACCAAGGAGGACACTTCACTTTTCCCTTTATTTGACGTAATATCTGAACAGTTTTGTCCTGTTTTGGTGGTGGTGTCTAACTTTTCATGTAATATATAGATAAGATATCATGGAGAGAGTTTTAGAGAAATTTGTCAGGTTTAAATCTCAAATGGCTAGCAAACCTGCTAAAAAGGCAGAGAAAATCCATATTGAAGGGAAAAATTAAACAACAGACTGCCCATGATTATTGAGATGCATTTCCGCGAGAATAGCCAAATGACAGAACTGAACCTAAGTTCTTCAATGAGTTTAGATAAAAATCGTTGTTGAAATATTTTTGTTGAGTTTTTTAAATATGATTTGCTTTCTAATGGAAATTTTCCTATCCCCCACCTATCACTTTTAGTTGCAAATAATGATGGGAACAAATATATATTACTCTCACCAAATAAAAATGTGGAGAATAAAACTCAGGATACTGATTATTTTCATAAATCGATCCTGAATCAATCCTATTTCTGAGACAAATTGTATTCAGAAGTGATCTGTTGAAATAGTGAAAACGGCTACAATAAGGTTAATTAAAAGATGCGTTATATTTTAATCTATGAATAGTAAGATTGCAATTGCTGTTTCGATATTTGCTGCTATCTTAATGCTCATACCAGGTGTTAGTGTGGCATCACCAATCCAAAATAACAATCATCAGTATCAAGTCGGGAATGAAATGGTGATAATCAATGGTGAAAATACCTACATCAGCTTTGGCAATGGCACGCAGGAAGTAAAATGGATCGTCGAACTAGTTACCTCGCAAGGGATTAAACCAGTACACTTCACGCATCATTATGTTAGGAGAATTACGGATTCATCTCAGAATTCGGTTGTACTTATTTTAAACAACTCTCAAATAAGAGTGGCAGAAGTATATTCATTCTATCAAGGAATGATCGATGTGAGCGCGGCCATCCAAAACCTCGTGAGCAATAACCTCACCGTTTTAGTTGGATTTAGCTTGATAACGCCTCATACCGACGACGTGATTGCAAATGGGTACAGTTTCAAAACTGTAGATAATTTCAATAATGGCCACACACCAGTTATGCTTCCTTCAAACGACTGGTCAATTGACGAAGGTAACTTCCAAATTACTTGGGGAAATGAAATGTCTATTTTCAACTCCGGGATGTTAAGCACAAATGGCGCCAATAATATGTTTATGCTGGCTTTCAATCCAATTACTATACAGAAGAATTACACATATACAATAGATCCACATATTAGACCGTACCGAATTGCATGTCCTCCCAGTGATACAGATAATGACTGCCTAAACGAGCCGGATCACGACGCAGATGATGGATCAGGAGGCGGGGGTGGTTCAACAGGATCTGGACCTTCTGGCCTCACAATAACAGTAACACCAATTAACACAACGCCCGGGCAGGTGATGACTATTCATCCTTCGCTTCAGTCAACTGGGAGCGGAGGAGTAACTGTGTACTATCAAGCTGAAACGCCAGATGGATCATGGATTGGAATAGGTTCCAATAGCTATGGAAACAATTTTGCTTGGACTGCACAATATAACTACCATGCGATCAGAGCTTACGCAAAGAATAGCTATGGAACTACTCCAGACAGTAACACTGTGAACACATATGTATACAATTATCCAAATGCAAACGGAGGAGAGCAAGAAGTATTGAATTCGACTGGGTCGGTTGTGGGGGCCTACGTTCTGTCAGTGGGGGTCGGTACTTCATATACATATACTAACGCGTGGGATCCCTCCAGTGCTCACAGAATTGAGTTTGCGACAGCTGCCGTATATCCAAACTCAGATGGTGTCTGGTCCATTAGCCAAGAGATTAAATATTATGGCTCAGACCTAAGTGGAGAAGGTTCAAATCCATTTCAGTACGGCACTATTGACAATTCCATTCAGAATAATGGTACTGTAATCATGTCCGCACTCGCAACTTATGTAATTGGCATAGCAAACTCATTTGCGTTTGGCTTAATCCCGAATCCTTTAACATTCGTCAGCCAACAGTCTAACTATTATGCTCAGAATTTGCAATTCTATTATTACAATCTTACCGGTGAAACAATTGTCTATCAGAACACTTACTACAAATATACTGTATATGACCCAATCTGGCAATCTTCATTTGGGCCAACTGCGTATATGTTTGGAATAAAAACGTATAATGACTATATATCTTCTGCCAGCCCCAACACTTGGCAAGCATTTTTCTATTACGGTGTTGCCATAACATTTGAAGTGGGTAATGAACAGACGCCTCATTATTTCTCTGGTTCTAGTTCATTCATAGCTCAAGTAAACGTGCAGTGAGGTGAAAAGGTTCAATATGACTTCAAAAAAATTCCTTTTCAGTTTTATTTTTTCAATAGTTGTATTCTCGTTAATTACTTCTAGTTTCCTATTTTCAGAACCACGCCCTATAAAAGACACGACTCCACTTCATTATGATAACAGCAATTATGTTCAGAATTTCACTTTTGTTTATGATAATGTTAGTACGAGTAATTCCAATGCAGCATTTGAAATTGAGATTATAACACCACATCTGGTTGACCCTTCTACCACTTATCTCTTAGCAATCTACATTACAGAAACTAATTACACCTATAATTTTCCTTACTCTTCCATAGTGCCGGCTGTACAAAGTCTGTCAGTAAACATGGTAAATAATTCGTATCACGCTTCAGTTACGACACCGTTTGTAAAGCACACTAATGGAACAACTCTATATTATGGGTTTAATCTATTCATTGATTCCGGCAGTCCACTCACAAAGAACGAGACGCTCGATGTCTCGCTTGAACTCCGTAATATGGTCGAGATAGGACCATATTATTACAATATCGGTTCAATCACAGACAGAACGCACATCCAAATGGCAGTGGACTGAAATAAGCCCTTTATTATTAATCATACATCTTTCTCTATTTGTCAACTTCAGCTTTGACTGTTAACTTTTGGGATAAAACTTAACGCCTTTTATATACTCACAACCTGATTTTCAATTGCCGGTATATAAGGGGCCATAGAAAAACCATTAAGTCTTGACATAAACTTAACAGGCAATTTGAGAGCCATCGTAAGATCTTCGGAGAAATTTGAAGTCAGGATCCTCAGGCCATCGGAATGGGAGACCTTGAGAGACAATCTGGACATTGACATGAAAAGGATCTGCACTTCCCTCCTGGTAACAGGAATGAGGTATGCTGAATTGCAGAGATTCAGGGAAAATCCTGACTGGTTGGATGGAAGATTCGTTTACCTTCCAAGAGGATCTATGATGAAAGTCAAGGCAAAAGCAGAATGACTATGAATTTCTTGATTCAAAAGGAGTATTCAGGCCCAAATGGAACGGTGTCAAGAAATGAGGCCTGTGGTAAACCGCAGGAAGCTCTGGACCATATGTGTAATCGGAGGCCTTCTTGGCTCCAGTTTCACGGTAAGCAATGGCGCTTTCTCCTTGACTGAATCCATTGCATTCAGTCTTTTTTCAGCAATAGCAGGTTCTGTTTTCCTCGGGCTTGGTTACCTTCTGATCGTGTATCTCCTGGGAAACTATTTCACCGTAAAACGAAAGGTGAAGAAATGACCTGCATCTGTGGACACATCAATGCAGAGCATCAGTTCAACGGACAGTTCTGTTATCAGTGCAGCTGTACAGAATATACATTGGATATCAAGGGAGCCAAGGAGCTGATGAAATGACCTCCTCGGGACCATACAAGGGCACAAATCTTACTGTAGAGCAATCCAAGAGTCAGATAAGGAAGATACTGCTCAAATACGGCATTTCCCAGATGAGATGGACCGAAGATCTTGATCAGGATCAGGTGATGTTTGAGTTCTTCATGAATGGTGAATCCAGGCGATACCTGGTCAGGATAATACCAAACCCCATCTATGAAGAACACAAGTTATGGGACAAGAGAGTTGGAAAAGCATCAGCTGAAAAGGTTGCAAACTGGGCTAGGACATACAGAGCATTATTTTATTACATCAAGTCAAAGGTAGAGGCTACCGTTCTGGGATTCCACACAATAGAAGAGGAATTCATGCCGGATATTATAGTAAAGACCAGGACTGGAGAGGAAACACTTGCCCAGGCTATAATGCACTCCAATGTACCAACATTGGAGTTCAAGGAGTGATTGAAAATGAAAGTTGGACAGATTATCATAGACAAGGACGGAAAGAAGTACAAGATAACAGAGATAACGAATTTTATGTATTCGAACGGGGAGAACAGTGGGAAGAGATGGGGAATCATACTGAAGGAGGTGAAGAATTGAATCCTGATTTTGAGTCTAAGTTGAATGAATTCTATATGGAGAGAGTCGGAAAAGGTGACTCCTTAATGACTGCTGAAAGACGTGTGAGGAGAATCAAGTGGCTTTCCAAACAGACAGATGTATACAACCCTGATGTCAGGAAATTATACGTATACATAGAAGCAAGGCAGAGGGCCGGAATAAAAAAGAAAACCATCAGGATTGAAATGATGGACCTTGAACACTGGTTTGCTTTCATTGGAAAACCCGTGAGGACACCAAGGTTGAAAAAGGAGCCCTCACCGGATCCATTCGTCCCGACACCTGAACAGCTGGATAAGATAATCAGATTCTGTGATATGCACCATAACAAGGAAATATGGCTCCGCAACAAGCTGATCATTGAATTGTTTTCTTTCACTGGTGTTAGGGTAGGAGAGCTTGTCAAAGTCAACCTTGAAGATATCAAGGACGGCTTCCTTTATGTCAGATCTGAGAAGGGAGAGAAAGACAGGTACGTACCATTGCCTGAAGGATTGCAGGAACACCTCAGGACTTATGTGGAAAAGTTCAGGATGCAGTCTGATCAGAGAGCACTTTTAACCACTGACCAGGGAAGGATGCCTTATGAGTACATACGCTCAATGATAAAGAAGGTAGGAGTGAAAATTGGTATGCCTGAAATTCACGCCCACTCGTTCAGACATTTCTACGGAACGTACATGTACAGAACTACAAACGATCTGAGGTTGGTTCAAATCCTGTTGGGACATGCCCGCATTGAGACCACTACAATCTATGAACATCTATCAACAAAAGAAGCAGCGGAGAAAGGAATTCCCGCTGTCGAGAGGCTTTTTCGTGGGAATGAAGAAATGATGGATTGGGTACGAATTCCCGCGGGAGCCGTTCAAAATAAGTGGGAGCACTGGAACCTGGAGCCCAATTCTAAACTTTTGCTCGATCCAGTCGCCCAATTATTTCTGGCAGGGCATGTATGGACAGGAATGGCCTGTTACCATTGCGGCTCCTGAATCCCTGCTTCCGGAAATCGACCCAGACACCCCTGATGCCTATCTTCTGTGGGGCCAGGACATCCCAAACTATATTGTCTCCCACCATCCAGGCTTCTCCAGCTTCTACCCCTAAAATACTGAGGGCTTTCCTGTAGATCCTTTCATCAGGTTTTCCGTATCCCTGCTCGCCTTCTATGAGTATTTCGTCAAAGTGTTTCTCAAGGTCGAATCTCTCAAGCTTCTGCCTCTGAGATTCTGAGCTTCCGTTTGTTATGAGGGCAGTCTTAATGCCTTTGTCCTTCAATGTTACCAGGGTATCAATGGCACCAGGTATGGGTTCTATCATTTCCGTTCTCAGTTTCGAATAGCTTGAAGCGATGTTCTTACAGGACGCTTCATCATAAATGCCCAGTTCTTTCATTGCCATGGCAAGGATTTTCAATCTCGCAGCGGAAAGATCCTGCCTCCATTCCCTGCCTCTGGCTGCATCAGACCAGAACCACTCTGAGTGCTTCAGGACTGTTTGGACGAAATCAGCTGGAGGCACACCTCCCAGAGAG
>JAKAUD010000063.1 GCA_021827885.1 Thermoplasmata archaeon
AGCGTAAATTCTGACCGAATTTACGCTCTTCATAATTATAAATCAAAAGATTTCATTTTAAAGCAATATAGCCAAAGTAACTTTAGCAGAATTGCCTGGGAAAAAAAGAGAATCACCACTGGCAGAATATATCCTCACCATTCCAGGGATGTTGCATTCATCGACTGCCTATTTGTCAGGTGCATCAGATGATCAAAAAATTCCTAATTTTTCTCTGTCAAATTAGCCCCAAAAAAAGTCAAATAGTGGAAACATTAAGAACACAAGAATAATTAATCAATGTTCTATGACCCTATGATATGGCCGGGTTGGGGTAGGGGTTATCCTTG
This sequence comes from Thermoplasmata archaeon, assembly GCA_021827885.1. The sequence continues at coordinate 330 of JAKAUD010000063.1, forward strand.
GGGACTGTGGATCCCCGGACCCGGGTTCAATTCCCGGACCCGGCCTCTTTAATCTCAAAACTTGCAGTTTTATAAGTTGAGTGGAATCTCGTTTTGTTTGTTGATCCCGTTTTATCCACTTGTAAATTCCAAGAGAATTTCGACATTAGTGATCTATTGACCAACTATTTTGAGAGGTTCTTGCTCTTGGCTGAGAATTTCGTGTAATAGTATAGAACGAATAGGATCGCGATAAGTGATACGACTATAGAAGCAGCTATGATAATGCCAGTACCGCTGTTTTCCGTTCTTATGTTCATGTTTATAAAAGTGTTTTGCGTCACATTCACATAACCCTTTGAAATATTTTTCCCTCCGCCTATAGAATTCTGCTGGTTCAATAATGAATATCCGGTCCCTTTCTCCGAATTAATCACATTTCCATTTGGAAAATATACTGTAACACTATAGTTTCCGCTGGGCACAAGAAATACCAATTGATTGGTCTTCGTCGATAAAGAATTTGAATCTTGTGCGCCGTTTAAAACGACTTTCCAATCAGAACCGCTTGGAAGACCGGTTTCATTAAAATACACATAATAGGAATTTGAAAGGTAGATACCATTTTCGGCAGGAATATACTGTTTGATGTTAGTTGCCGAACTCTGGATATCTTTGAAAGTTGATATAGATAACCCTTGAATTGAAATTGAAAACGTTAAGATGAAAACTGTTATGAGCGATAGTGCCAGCTTGCTATTCACGTTCCCGCAATCTAAAGAAAATTAATAACCTTTTATCATCCAGACTGTGAGTATTTCTATCCAAATTTGTATCACCGCTGTGCAGTTTTAAGCTGAAAAGAGCGAATAGTAGAAATTTAATAAAAATTAAGATAAAGGAGTAAACCATGATAAAAGATGAATAAACTCAAATTGATCTGCCCATTAATAACCCCACTTGATAATACGAATGAACCAAGCAGAGAATTTTATGAACTTCTCATATCGGATCTTGCTGAAATGGGAGTAACCTCCATTTTTCCTTTGGGAAGTACCGGATTATTCTCCCTTCTAACTATGGAGAAGAAAAGAAAATTCCTTAAAATAGTAGCAGAAGAGTCTGAAAACTTGGAAATATTTGTAGGAATAGGGAGCCAGAACACAGATGAATCTATTGAATTCGCAAAATATGCATCTGACCTTGGATTTGTAAATATGGTACTCCAGCCCACCTATTACATAAGGCCCGAACAGCCATGGATCATTCGGCACTTTTCTGAAGTCATGGCGAATGTTGAGGCAAATTTCATAGTTTACAATATTCCGCAGCTGACTGGTGTAACGATTGAACCTGAGACCGTCAAAACCATCATTGAAAATTCAAGCGGAAGAATTAAAGGCATAAAGGAAAGTTCCGGAGATTTGAGATATTTTAACAACATCATGTTTGAGTTCGGTTCGAAACTCCCGGTGTACCAGGGACAGGATGATCTTCTTCTTCAATCCCTTGTTGTAGGGGCAGAAGGAGGTGTTTGCGGCTCAACAAATATTTCATCGATTGCAAAAAATGTTATTGATTCGTTTTCTGATAGAAATATAAAACAAGCACGAGAATCTCAGAAGAATTTGAATTTTGTTTTCAGATTACTGACTTCCTATCCGTTTCCTTCCGTCTATTATTATTTATTCTATAAGAAGCATAATATCAAAGGAAAACTCCCATTGCCTATCTCCACCATGGAACGAATACCTGATTCCTTTGTAACGAATTCCATTGATTCGATAAAAAGATTGGAGAATAAATCACCTTAATCCTAGAAATTCAATATCTCCCTGAGTTTTTCAACTTAAAAAAACTATATATAGCGTCTTAGGCTCAGGTGATACCCTAAGTGAAGGAGGAAGATGAAATGGAAAAACAGTCATTTGTTAAGTTTGAAACTCCCGAGACGCTAGAAAAAAAGATACTCGATCTAGTAGAGAACAGTTACAGGAGCGGAAAGATAAAGAAAGGCACTAACGAAGTTATTAAGTCCATAGAAAGAGGAGAGAGCAAGATCGTAATCATTGCTGAAGATGTAACCCCACCAGAAGTTGTGTATTACCTTCCAATGCTATGTGAAGAACGCAAGGTTGCTTATGCTTATGCTAAGAGCAAGACCGAGCTTGGAACAAGAGTAGGAATTTCAGCAGCTGCTTCAATTTCCATAACAGATTTTGGAAAAAATGAAGAACTTTATAAGCAGATTACTTCAGAACTTGTTTCTTTGAAGAAATAAGGTGAATTAAGTGGCAGATGAAGCTACGCAGGCTGAAGTAGTAGAATTAATGGGTAGAACCGGCATGACCGGGGAAGCTACTACTGTCAAAGTTAGAGTTCTTTCTGGTCGTGATCAAGGTAGAATTATAGCAAGGAATGTTCTTGGTCCGGTTAAAGTTGGAGACATTTTAATGCTCAGAGAAACGGCAAGAGAAGCAAAGAAACTATCAATCCGGTGATTAAATTGGCTATTAAAACCTGTGGATTCTGTGGTTCAAACATTGAGCCGGGAACTGGAACAATTTACGTGAGAAGAAGCGGCAATATCGTTGATTTCTGCAGCAGAAAGTGCAGGGTCAATATGATTAACCTCAAAAGAGTGCCAAGGAGAACAAAGTGGACTAAAGAATATCATACTATTAAGTCCATGAAAAAGGAGCCGGCAAAGCCTCCGGCAGAGACCGTTGTAGAGGAGGCTCCACAAGAGCCATCTGGAGCACCTGAACAACAGCCCTTGGAAAGCAGTGAGTGATATGCAGGAGAGAACTTTAGTACTAGTCAAGCCGGATGGCGTTAAAAGGAGGCTTGTTGGGGAAGTACTCAAGAGGTTTGAGGCAAAAGGGCTTAAACTCGTTGGACTGAAGATGCTGAGCTTGTCAAAGGAAGAGGCTGAAAAACACTATTCAGTCCATAAGGAAAGGCCCTTTTTTCGAGACCTTGTTAACTATATCACTTCCAGCCCAATAATTGCAATGATTCTTGAAGGAAATAATGCCCTATCAGTTGTAAGGAATATATGCGGTTCAACCGATGGAAGCAAAGCCGCCCCTGGAACCATAAGAGGAGACTTTTCGATCAGCATTGAGAAAAATATAATTCATGCCTCAGATTCGCAGGAATCTTATAACCATGAATTCCCAATTTTTTTCAAGAACAGTGAGCTATTATCATTTGAATACGGCGATGAGGTTCTATTTTGAGAAATGAGCGCCCAAAACAAAGAGTTAAGGCAGCCAATTGTTTGTGTTCTTGGTCATGTTGATCACGGCAAAACAACACTTTTAGATTCTATAAGGGGAACTTCTTTTGCAAAAAAGGAAGAGGGAGGAATAACCCAGAGAATTGGAGCCACAGAGATTGATATTGCCAGAATAAAAAAAATAGCACAACAAACTGGCTCAAAGTCCCTGTTTAGCATACCCGGATTGCTTTTTGTAGATACTCCCGGGCATGTGGCCTTTGCCAATATGCGATCGAGAGGGGGAGCCCTGGCGGATATAGCCATTTTGGTAATAGATATAAACGAGGGCATTAAACCCCAGACGGAAGAATCGATAAATATTCTTAAAAAGTTCAGAACACCTTTCATAATTGCTGCCAACAAGGTAGATCTCATTGATTATGCCATAACAGTGAAAGATAGTTCTTTCAAGATTTTCTTAAATTCACAGAGGGAAGAATTTAAAATTCTTCTTGAGGAAAAGATCTATAAGATTGTCAATACACTCTATTCCTTTGGGTATCCATCGGAGAGATTTGACAGAATCTCTGATTTTTCAAAAAATGTTGCAATAGTTCCCGTTAGTGCCAAGAACAGAATTGGAATACAGGATATCCTCCTTATAATTTCCGGCCTTGCCCAGAAATTCCTTGAAGATTCTATCTCGAGAAAATCCGGAAGTGCCAGGGCAACAGTTATGGAAGTAAAAAAGGAGGAATCTCTTGGGAATATCCTTGATTCTATCTTATATCAAGGAGAATTAAAGAAAGGTGCGATTGTTGCCTTAAACACAAGGGAAGGACCAGCGAAAACAAAAATAAAAGCCCTATTTTCAAATCAGAAATCCAGCGCCTCGAAGGCGGTGGAGGCGATGAAAGTCAATTCAGCCGCAGGCGTAAGGATATTGATTGCCGACAAACTCAACGTAATACCAGGTTCCCCACTTATAGAAATTAAAGATGATGAAAAATCTGCCTTCGACGAAATACTGAAAGAAACCGCTGTTTCAATTGACCTTTCTGAACACGGTGTCACGCTGAGGGCAGATACGCTGGGCTCACTTGAAGCCATTGCCTACGAGCTGTCACAGAAAGGCATAAAAATAAGAAATGCACAGATCGGCTTGATTTCGAGGAGAGATATCATTGATGTGGCTACTCTACAGGAACCCCTTGACAGGCTGATCCTTGGATTCAACGTTGAGATCCTCCCTGAGGCCAAGGAAGTTCTTCTGAACCAGGACGTTGGCATAATAACCGGGGGCATAATTTATTCCATTGTCCAGCAATGCGAGGAATGGATAAAGAATACAACAGAAGAAATTGAGGAAGAGAGGAAGAAGGGCATGTCCGTGCCTTCAAGATTTGCCATCATCCCGGAGTATATATTTCGTGCCAACAAGCCGGTGATAGTTGGGGTAAAAGTTGAAGCGGGAAGAATAAAGGTTGGAGATAACCTCATAAGGGATGATGGCAGGTATGCCGGTACAATAAAAAGCATCAGGGAGGGGGAAATATCAAAGAAATTTTCGGAAGCCCCTTCGGAGGTTGCAATAGCCATCGATGGGGTAACGCTGAACAGGCAGATTTTCCCTTCTGAACCAATTTATACAGATATAACCGAGGATACCGTGAAAATGCTTCGGTTAAAGCCCATGGACGATGCAACAATGAAAGTTCTTGAGGAGATAATTAAAATCAAGAGGAAAGAGAATAAATTCTGGGGAACCAAGGCTTAACTGCTATATTTTTGTTTCAGTTTCTTCCGCGGAAGATGTCCAAGAATGATGGGAATTAGCAGAAGAACGGAAAATACTAGAATAATTATCACAGATATTCTGGAGCCGCTAAAACTCACGGGAGATATTAATGTTGCCAGTGCCAATAGAATCGTTGCTTTGTATATAGATGAAGAGAGAATGAGGCCAATTGCAGAATCATTCTCCTTTTTTCGTATTGTTATGAGAAACATCACACCCTCTGGTATAGAACCTGCAATACCAGCGATGATGAACCCCCAGAAGAAAAGATTTCCTCCAAGGAGTGTATAGAAATAATGAGAAAAGGTAACAACATTTTCAGATGCAAAAAATATGAGGAACGCTGATGTGAAAAAAACCAGGGGATTATAATTGCTCTGCAGACTGTCAACTGTTTCATTCTCCCTGATGAGGTGGAAGAGATAAAAAACGAATATTAAAATCAAAATAAATGCAAGGACAAGCGTTATTGATAAATAATAAAAAGAAAAAAGAAGAAGGGCTGACATGGCAATGATCATGATAATAGTATCTATGGCGAATCTTCTCCTGACAGCGACCCCTGAAACCAGTACGAACACTAACAGGATCCCCATGGCAACAAGGTTGGAACCCTGAATGGCTCCAAAGGATATTGAAGAATAACCTCTCAGCGAAGAATTGAATACAACAAATATTTCATCAACTATAGAGAGAAATGAAAGAATTGTTGCGCCCGTCTGCATCCTGGAAAGACCAAGTTTCGTGCCGAATCCAATGGCCTCATCAACGAAGGCATCTCCTCCTACAGCAAATGCAAGCACTGTTACAACGAGTCCCAAGATGGCAATATATATATTAAAATTAGTGATAAAAATGAATATAATGGAAATTACCAGAAGGAACGTGAGAAAAAAGAAAAATTTTTTATCTGGTTGTGTCAAACAAAAAGAGCCTGGTTTGTGTGAACGGAACTGAGATTCTCTCCTATCATTTGACCCCTTTCAACCCGCCTGGTTCTTACGGCCGTTGGCATTAGGTTTTCAAGTAGATATTCATATGCAATTTCAGCTTTTGATGGATCACCGCATGTGTATAAATCCAGAGTTACCAATCCGTGCTCGGGCCAAGTGTGAAACGACAGGTGAGACTCTGCAAGCAAGATAATGCCACTTGCTCCAATAGGATCAAACTGATAATAATCAGAGGAAATCTTTGTAAGTCCTCCAATCTTAACAGCTTCTTCCACTATTCTCCCGATCGGCTCTTTTCGCTCAATTAGGCTCGGGCTTACGCCATACATATCCGACAGTATGTGTACGCCCACGGCCACTTTCATCGTCCTCCATTTTTCCCATTCCTCAATGGTTAATAATTTTTAATTATTTAAATATTTTATTTTCTGTTGTCATGGTAATAATATTTAGCATATGTAATAGTATTGGATGGGATTGTACTGTAGCTAAATATTTTTATCAGTATATTAATAATATTATATTTATCAATATGTGAAATGTTTTCAAGTCGTTACAAATTGAGCATTAAAGCTCTTTATAGAGATGCTATTTCAATTTTAATATCCTTATATTTCAGTTTTAGCTTACTTATTGTGCCGTAAAGATAGTTCATTCGGAATTCTGATAGTATTACGACAGCATTAACGCCTCTTATGGCCGATTCAAAAGAAGCCTCCATTGCAGAATACTCGATTGGTTCAAATCCACTTAACCCTGTAAATATTGTCCTGGCAGTCTCCCCTATGATCCCAATGGTGATCTTTCCTGTAGCACTTAATTTATCCTTAATCGAAGCTCGTATTTCATCAATATTTTTCAATCTATCCTCGGTTATATACAGTACAGTGACCCTTCCGGGCTTAATCCTGATTATTCCCTCCAGATTCGAAACCATCAATGTTTCCCCGACGCCTGCATCCATTGTCGCAATAGCATTTGCATCGTCTGATTTGCCGGGTATTGCGTGAAGGTAGCCATCCTTCATTATCAGAGAAACGATATCGCCCCTGAAGACTTTCCCATCAGATATTGTTTCCCATTTCGATCCTGAATACAATTCATCGATATCACTCATCAGAAAGTCCTTTACCCATGCAAGATTCTTATGCATGAATTCGACCCCGTTTTTTGTTATTTCCAGATTTTCTGTTATCAGTCCTCTTTTAATAAAATCCTGAACATAGTACCTGATCCCCTGTATTGTTGTAGAAAGTTCCCGTGATATGGCTGCAATGCTCTTTTCTCCGTGGCTGATTTTTAAAAGAACTGCGATTTCCTTTAAATTTATATCCTTTGTTTTTGGCATATGGTCTTGTTGGCAATATCCGATCTACTATTTAAATTTAGCATACACGACCACTATAATTTCTTCTTTTAGATATAAAGATAGATTGGAAAATGTGATAATGCCCAAATTCGCACATTATTCACAGAATATCTATATATCATGAATAATTTTCAATTAAGAAGTGTGAAGGAATGCTTAGTTTTAAAGATGCAAATATTTCCGAAGATTTACTCGAGAAAATGGTATCTGATGTGTCCATGGATAAGTCTATTAAATCCATAGCTAGAATAAATGCAGAATTAGGGCAGCGAATTACATCATATATAGCAGATTTTATGGTGATTACCGGCGCCTCGACATTCGAGTTTGTTCTCGGTGATGATTCCCAGCTGAAAAAACTGGAGGAACTTTTGATATCAGAAAACCTCCTGATACGCTTGAATTCTGATCACTATGAAAATTCTTTCCTTCACAGAAGTTCCCCTCTCGATGTTGCAAGAAGCGAGAAGGATACGTACATATGCACTACGGGTGGCCCTGAGGAAGTTGGCCCAACAAATAACTGGATGGATTCAAGAAAAGCCCTTGAAAAGGTTTTAAAATTGTACAGGGGATGCATGAAGGGCAAGAAACTTTACATTGTTCCCTATTGGCTGGGACCTATAGGATCGCCATATGGTGAGGGCGGAATTGAACTAACCGACAGCCCGTATGTTGTGCTTAATCTTGCCATAATAACAAGGACTGGACATTCGTCAATCGCCGAAATTGGAAAGAGCGGCAGATGTGTCATAGGCTTGCACGCCACGGGGAACCTGAACCCAGATGATCGATTTATTATGCACTTTCCCCATGAAAACAATGGAGATGGCATGATAGCCAGCATAAATACCAATTATGGAGGAAATGCACTATTAAGCAAAAAATGCCACGCCTTGAGAATTGCCTCTTTTGAATCAAGGTCCAGAGGATGGCTCGCAGAACACATGATGCTAATAGGGGTGAAATCACCTGATGGCCAGACAACATACATAACAGGTGCTTTCCCGAGTTCGAGCGGAAAGACGAATCTTGCCATGCTTGAACCACCGACAGAATACAAGGAAAAGGGATGGAGCACTTTTTTGGTCAGTGATGATATTACATGGTTAAATGCAGATAACGGAAAGCTGCACGGAATCAACCCAGAGTATGGATTTTTTGGCGTAATCCCCCATACAAGCGAGCACACGAATCCTAATGCGATACATTCAATCCGGAAAAATACCATATTTACCAATGTCGGTATTGACCGGAATCTCGTTCCATTTTGGGAAGGGAAATGTGACCCTCCTGAGGGGCTGATCGATTGGCAGGGAAGGGAATGGGATGGCAAGAGTCCAGTGGCACACCCAAACTCCAGATTTACCACCCCGATTAAACAGTACCCCAGATTGTCTGAAGATTATGAGAACCCAAGAGGTGCCCCAGTTTCTGCTTTCCTCTATGGTGGAAGAAGGAGCGATCTTCTCCCCCTCATATACCAGTCGTTTGACTGGGAGGATGGCGTTCTGGTTGGTGCTATGCAGAGAGTTGAAACCACTGCAGCATCGACCGGGAAAGTTGGTGTGCTCAGGAATGATCCAATGGCAATGCGGCCATTCATGGCCTATAATATGGCAGATTATTTCAACTACCATCTTTCGTTCAAGGAAAAGGTTCCTAACCTTCCAAAAGTGTTCAATGTCAACTGGTTCAGGAAGGATCAGAATGGAAGGTTCATTTGGCCGGGCTACACATACAATATGCATGTTGTAGAGTGGGTGATAGATAGAGTCAAGAATAGGATTACGAAGGTTAAAAAAACGCCTATTGGATATGTGCCGGATCTCTCTGAATTCAACTATGGAAAAGAGATTGACAGGGAAAAAGTTGAGAGTATCCTTGAGGTGGACTCACGCGGGTTCCTGGCAGAACTTGACAGCGTGAAACCATTCTTTGAATCGTTTGGCGAGAGATTTCCTGAGAAACTTTGGGAAAGGTTCTATAACCTTAGAGAAAGGCTTGAATCCGACCTTAAATGAGCAGTTTTTTCTCGATAAGCGGCCAATTGGACTATAACGAGGTCCTGCTGATCCAGAGGAGACTCAATGAACTGGTAAATAGTGGCAAGCTGTCAGGGGCTATCCTCATTCTTGAGCATAATGAGGTTTACACCTGTGGGATACATAAAGATATGGCCAATATCTCCCCAGAACATGATATTATAATGGTTGAAAGAGGAGGTGGGATTACATACCACTGCCCTGGACAGATTGTAATTTATTTCTTCGTGGATATGAAGGAATTGCACCTGAATGCCAGGCTCCTGATCGAATTGATCCACGCTTCGATTATTCAAATGCTGAATGAAATGGGAATAGAAGCAAGGAGCATGCTCGGCAATGAAACCGGGATATGGGTCATGGATAGGAAGATTTGCTCTACCGGTTTGGCTATCAAGGGAAACTCCACCCTTCATGGAACAGCCCTCAACTACTCAAACGCCCTGGATGGTTTCAGACTGATAAACCCCTGTGGATTTGACCCTGCCGTGATGACATCCTGCAGGAAGGAATCTAGAAATGAAATATTGCCGATTGAAGCCGCAAAGGCCATTCTTGGGGAAAAATTATGCAGGGCACTCAATATAGATTTTCAAAATAAAAAAAGTTGGGAAGAAACTAAAAATTTTGTTAATGGGCAATTGTCTGAGATTGCTCCCTGAGAAATTGCTGAAGATAATAGAATGAGCCTGTTCCCTTTCCGCTGATCCCACTCAGTTTCCATCCCACGAAGGGTTGCGAACCAACCATTGCCCCGGTCGATCCTCCTCTCTCCCTGTTTGCGTATAGCACTCCAACATCTGCATTATTGAAATAGTACTCTATTTCTTCAGCATCTTCAGTAAAAATTCCACCCGTAAGTCCATAATCCGATCTATTGACCTTATCTACAGCTTCCTCTAGAGATTTCACCTTTTTCACGGCCAGCACAGGCAGGAATAATTCATTCTTTATGACATACGAGTCGTCATCCGGATCCTGAACAATGGTTGGTTCGACATAGAACCCTTCCTTTTGAATTACATTGCCTCCGATAACAACCTTTGACTCCTTCCTGATTATTTCCATGGAGTTGCTGTATTTTTCAAGTGCCTCCTTATTGATTACCGGTCCCAAGTAAACATCTTTTACTCTCGGGTCACCCGGAATCGTAGTTTTTAGCATTCCTAATAACTTTTCCATGAAGGTATCATATATGCCGCTCTGAACATACGCAATTGAACAGGCGCTGCACTTCTGGCCTGAATACCCAAAAGCTGCCCTGAATACCCCATTAACTGCCTTCTGGACGTTCGATTTGTCTGTTACTATTATTGCATCCTTTCCACCCATCTCAGTAATAACTATCTTAGGATGCTCTGCGTTTGCTTTATGGTATATGTCCATCCCTGCATCCCTTGATCCCGTGAAAAGGACCCCGGAAACATTGCTGTTTGATACGATATAAGGCCCGATTTCACTGCCCTTTCCGGAAACATACGCAAGAACTTCCTTCGGTACCCCTGATTCATAAAGAATGTTTGCAAATATGTGCGAAGAGATTAATAAATTGCTTGAAGGCTTAAAAATTACGGAATTTCCGGTGATTAAGGGCCCGCACACCATTCCTACTGTAATTGCAAAGAAATTAAAAGGTGCGATAACCGCAAAGACTCCATAAGGCTTCATCACGCTCTGGCTTTCCTCGTTATCATAGCCTTTCCCTGTGAATCTTACAAAGCCCTGATTCTCAATGATGTTTAATGAATAATACCTGAGAAAATCAATGGCTTCATCAAGATCTGCTACCGCCTCAGATCTGGTCTTTCCATTTTCATAAGCAAGAATTGCTGAGATTTCAAATTTTCTCCTGCTCATTTCATCAGCAGCCTTCATGAATATCTGGGATCTCTTTACATACCCAATTGAATACCACTTGCGGTACGATTGCTTGAGCATTGTTAATGCGATATTTACCGAGGAAGTTGTTCCTGCCTGAAACGTTCCTATAACCTTTCCGTCTATAGGACTTATCTCACGTATTTTTCCTTCTTCCCTTATCTCCCTCCCAACGATATTGAGATATTCCTTTCCAAGATATTTTTGCGCTGATTTAAGGGCCTCTTCATAAAGCCTGTGGAATTCTTCCGCTTTGCCTCCCCTGCTCATTCTTACGAACGTTGATTCATTTTCAAATCCCATACGTTGAGATGTTAATTTCTTAGAATAAGCTTTCTCCTAATCTGAAGATATCAAAGTCGTTTCCACTAAGCCCAATGGGTAACTCCCGCACAATTATGTCAAATAACCCGGGGGAACTTCCTCCTCAATAATCAGGTTATCAATTCTGTTCACACTTTTAGCTTCACATTTAGAAGTCATCGTATGCCTTATGCCTAAATTTCGTAGGTATGGCACATTATCCCCCTCCCTTTCACAAACGCTTCGCTGACATCCTCTCCATCGCAAGCGACTGGAGGTTCCTGCTTCATAGAGTGGCAACTCGTAGACCTCCTTTTAAGAGTTCCGCCGCTGTAGCACTTTCCACAGGCGTGAATTCGGGAATGCCCTTCCCTACCTTTATCAATCCGATTTTGGTTGTAATTGCTTTTGATATTAAGTTCTAAACCGCATTGACCTTTTCACGTATCAGGATTCAAATTGTGGATCTGAACCCATGTCTTAAAGTCCCATTTCCGAAATATGCATCATGGTATTGTGTTCTTCAGTTTTCAGGTAAAGAACGCTTGCTTGCATGGTTCTCATCATTCCCTCTAAGCCCTATTTCATCTTTCTAAGACCTATATATAATCGGCTGGGTGGAGCAGGATGCCACTATTCCCTCACAGGTATAGCTTCGGTTTCAATATTATTGTTGCCAACAATATTTATTTAATGAAAATGTAATTAATAGATATCCCGTTAAAAATTTTAATTGTGGCTGTTTTTATTAATGCAATTTCTGGTGTAAAACACCAATAATATATAGTGCGAAATTGGCCATGCAAATCCATCAGATCAAAACGTATAATAAGTATGTATGCTATTCTATATCGTGGCATCAGTCTTTTGACTCATGCAAAGGTGAAAAGTAATGGCATCAGAAATTATAGGTATTGACTTGGGTTATGGTGACACAAAAGTTGTGTCCAATAATAGTGAAAAGATAAAGTTTCCATCAAGATGGTCCCCTTATATGGTTGAGCAATGGGGTATTGGAGGATCTATGACGGTTTTGAGAGTTAACGGCGGAGAATCTTTTATTTTTGGAGAAGATGCTGCTGGCTCAAACATAAGAGAACCTCTTGGGGACGGCAGGTTGGCTCATGATGACTCCCTTCCACTAATAGGAGCTTCAATCTGGCTGGCAGGCGTTGGCAGAAATGGGGAACCAACTGATGTGGTAATAGGAAGTGGAACCCCACTGGGAAGATTTAACCAGGAGCTGCTAGCCTCAAAGGAGTATCTGGAAGGAAAGGTCCTGAAGCTCGAATCTTCTGCCGGAGAGGTTAGAATGGTAACCATTAAGAGAATGATAATGAGGCCGCAGGGTGTTGGTGCAGCATTATACCTGCTATCCAAGGGAATGATTGAACAGCAGCCTGGTTTCGGCGTTGTTGTCGATATCGGTTCCAGAACAACAGATGTCCTCACAATCAACCTGAAGAATATGGAGCCGGTAGTGGAACTTTGCTTTAGTATAGAAAGTGGAATAGGAGATGCGGTATCCCAATTGGGAAGATTGATCGCCAAGGAAACAGGTTTCGTCATACCGACCGATATTGCAAGGGAAGCCCTTTCAAGGCCTGTGACATTCAAGCAGAAGAGATTTGGTGGACCACAGATATCTGAGCCAATCCTTAACCAGCTGTCTTCCAGGATTCTTGACAGCCTGAGGGCAAATCTCAGGGGTGATTTGGATAGGCTGGTTGCACTCATTCCGGTTGGAGGAGGAGCTTCTCTTATAGGTGACAAACTTGAAGAACTCGCTCCGGGTTTCCTTATAAAGATCGCGGACGATGATGTGCAGTATGCAAACTGCCTTGGATATAGGGATGCAGCCCAAAGATCGGAGAGCTAGAACCAGAAAGGAGATAATCTTGAACAATGTGGAGGAGCCTCAAAAGCCCTCTTCAACAAACAGTGAAAAGATTAAGGAAAGGATCAGGAGTCTCATGGAGATTATGATTGATCCTGACGAATCCGAAGATGAATTTATTGAAAGGTGCATCCTGGAAGCACTTGAATATAAAGAAACAAAGAAGAATCTTGAAATGTTATCTGACAAGGTTCAGGATCTGTTAGCGGAGCTAAGGGAAAAAGAAAAGGCTTTGAGCACTGAAAAGCAGAAATTTGCCGGGCAAATACATCATGCAATGGCACCCGTGCCTCCAACGGTTGACAAGAAAACACGTGAGGAGACCCACAGAATCCACTGGAATACCCAGGTTGCTGCTCTTAAAAAGAGAGAGACAAACCCAGTAATCGATAGTTTGATTGCACACCTTGAGAACAGGTGGGCCCGGCTTGACCGCCTTGATCTTGACCAATTGAGGGAATTAATGGAAAAGAACAATAAGAAGGTAAGTTGAAGATTCTCTGATTTTTACGCCTTCCAGATGGTATCTATAGCCTCGCTAAAGAAGTAGAATGAGAAATACCCAATGTCCCTGTTTTGTTCCATCATTTTTGAATGTTTCATAAATATGCCATGAAAAGTTATGTTGTCAAAATATATCTCTTTGAGAAAGAGGAAAAATGGTGAGGCTGGAACAGGCCTGCCAGAGAACCCATAGAATGGATCTGCACCTGAATCTTCCCCTATAGATATTGAATTGGCATATCCGATCATGAACCTTATCTGTTGCCAGAGAAAACTCTTGCCGGTGATCTCAATGGAAAGGAATTTTCCCATGTCTTTAAAATCCATCTTTTCGACTGTCCTTGTGGTATTCCTGGTATCTATCTTGCAGAAATTCTTGAAATCGTGTGTGCCGACAAACTTTAGAAGGATTTCTTTTACAGGCTCCTTCCTTCCTTCTTCACACTTAAGCAGGTATGTGTATGTTTTCCTGGTGGAATGCCTCGGGTTGAAACCCTTTGGCACTTCCGCCCATGAATGAAAACGCATGTTGGGAATCTCGGAGTTCAGGATGCCCAATATTTTTTCAGGTTTATGATTTGATTCAATATACATGCAATTCGATATGGCCGAGACAAATTTGTCTGTTCTTGATGATGTCTTGATAATCTCTGAGATTGAATTGCGCAATAGTACCCTCTTCAGTACTGCCTCCACGCTATTTTCGCTGTTATTGAGGGAAAATCCCTGAAAATCCTGCCCATAATAAGAAAATTTTATGAGATAGCCCCTTTTATCGTCGTGTTCTGCAATAACCATGGTTGTAGATGGAAATGTAATTTAATCTTTAGCTTTTACCCTTGATCATGAACATTTGCGGCCTTGGAATTTCCGGCTCATATTTGTTGAGGAGATTATCTGATCTGGGATTTCAGGTGAAAGGATATGATCCTAAGAGACCTGGCTATTACATTCCCTGTGGCTACGCAACAAATGAAAATAATATGAAAGAATTCTGCAGGCAGATAAATGTTGAATTTGAAGATTATATTGTTTCAAGGGCAGAAAACGTGATAATTTCCGGAGATAACTTTCCTGAGCAGACATTCAGAGGCTCAGGTTTATGCACATTTGATAAAAACCGGTTTGAACTTGACCTGGTCAAAGGCATGAATTACTCAACGGAAAGATTTACCGGAAATAGTGAATTGTCACTTGATTGCTCAGGAATATCAAGAGCACTCCTGGGAAAAACCATTGATGATTACACTATGAATGCCATAGAATACCTTTCTGAAAATTCAGGCCACGACAATTTTTACTTCAATTTTTACCGGAATGGAACGGGATATTTCTGGGAATTCCCCATGGGCGATAAGTACCATGTTGGAGCTGGCGGCATAGACCAAAACGAAAATATGAGAAGATTGGAAGGTTTCCAGAAGATTCTTGTCACTGGAAGAAGAATACGCCTCAAGCCCCTTTTTGAAAACATATGCCTGCCAAACGTGATAGGCATAGGTGAATCGATAGGCTGCGTTTCACCTATCACCGGCGAAGGGATAGTGCCTTCCTTAAGATCTGCGGAAATATTCGTTGAATGTGCCAGGAAAAGTGAAGATTTCAGTGAGCTTTCTGCAAACTATTCGAGCCGAATAATTAAGGAATTCGCCAGATATGAAGGGCTGCATAGGATGGTACTGAGCATGCAGTCGGGACGAGTATTGACATTCAATAATTTGAAATATGCAATGACAGCACTTAATGAGATCAGGGATTTCGGCATTGATGTCAAAGCGAGATCTATCTTGCTGCACTTTGCCGGATTTTCCTGAACCGATCTTTTACAAAATTCCCCCGTCCACAGGAACCATGCAGTCTGTAGTTGCCCCAAATATTTCATCATTGACCATGGCCATGACCATATTTGCAACATGTTCTGGAAGAACTTCCTTTCTCAGCAGATTCTGGGTTTTATATTCCTCAACCGTCTGGCCCTTAGCCTTAGCCCTGCTTTCGAGCACACCGTTTTCCCATATTTTTGAGCCCTTGAAAATTTTGTCTGGATTAATGATGTTTGCCCTGATTCCGAATTTCCCCCCTTCCTTTGCAAAATAATGGCAAATCTGGGCGGCAAATGCTTTTGAGGAGCCATAGCTTGCCATTCCCGGACCAGGATGAGTGAGATTCTTTGTAATATTGAATATGATGTTCCCACCAATTCCCTGTTTTTTCATAATGAGGAATGCTTCCCTTGAGACGATGAACGGAGCCCTGCCGTTTATCCTATAATGCAAATCCAGAGTTTCAATGCTTATATCATCAATTGGCTCTGATTTCAATATGCCGGCGTTGTTGAATACAATGTCAACTCCACCATATTTCCTGATAATTGCCTTGAACGCTGCTGATATCTCATTTTCATTTCCCAGATCAATAATGAAAGGCATGCTTGGTGTTCCCGTCTGTTCTGAGACCTCCTTGCACACTCTTTCCAGATTTTTATCCAGATCCATTGCTGCAACAATGGAGCCGTTGCTTGATAACACCCTTAGTGTTTCAAGTCCAATCCCGTTGGCCGCGCCTGTTACAACGGAAATTGTTCCTTCCAGAAGCTTTCCCTTTTTCTTCAGTTTGGCCTCTTCAAGTGGCCAGTATTCCATTGCATATGCCTCCTTCCGGGATATAAATTTGTGGCTGGATATCCTGGAGGATTTAGCGTTCACATAGATGCTGTGCTTGATCTGGTCCATGATTATCTGCGATTCCTTCTGGTTCTTCCCTGCTGATATAATACCATAGCCTCTGGCAATTATTGCGGATGGATACGGATCGTGCATGGGAAACCCCTTGACATATTCCTCATATTCTTTCTTATATTCAGCGGCAAATGCAACAATTTTCCTTTCGATGTTTTCAGGGTTGTCTATATAGAGGTAATTGAATTTTGTTCTGATAAGCATATCTGGAGTTGCTGGCCCCGATTTCTCGAACAGTT
>JAKAUD010000077.1 GCA_021827885.1 Thermoplasmata archaeon
TGAAGCAATATGCGATCCGACCTCTTTCACTTCTGTCTGCCAGCGGACAGATCAATATCCTGCGAGAAATAGTAACCTTTTCGCTCGCTTTCATCCCCTGTCTTGCGAAAGGGAAATTCCCGCTCGCAAATGTTAAACGATTCCGGAGATAGAAATTTCTTATCGTCATTATTAAGAATCGTTAGAGAAAAGAATCCTATTGGTAAATGTGAAAAAAGGGGGTTTGGAATAAATGTATAATTTATCGGTTTTATTTCTTGTTTAATTTTCTCATTATTTCCGTGATTATCAGCGCAAGTACCACAAGTCCAATTCCTGCAAATGCACCATAGAAGTAATAAACTACGCCGGGTATTTTGGTGAAAGTTATGGTTTGGTTTAACTGTTCAAAATAGATGGTAACATTTCCGGTCAACTGAGAGGTCTGGTATCCCGATGGAACCATAGTTATATTGAATGATTCAGTTCCGGTGGGGGCAAGTATGGCGATTGTGCTGGATGATGAATTGACAAATGTGCTTCCAAGTTGGATACCCCATTCAGTTGAAGCAGGCAGCCCTGCTTCCTTGAATATCACGTAATATTCTGTTATGTTGGCGAAGGTATAGGCATCCGAATAGGATGTATTTCCCATAGACCCTCCGAATAGAATTAATGTTGAATTTGCCTCATATCTTGCCATGGATTGTCCATAATATGCAGGCGCTTGAGAACCTCTGGTTTGAACCTGTGACCATGTAGAAGTTGATGAGCTGTAAGCCCAGGTGTTATCTACAGGTCCGGTTGAACTGACTCCACCAAAGAGGATTGTTTCATTATCATAAAGGTAGAATTTCATCTGGCTGAAGGCTCTGGCACCAGGAGAATTAATGGTTTTTTGGAGTTTCCACGACATTGATTGATTCATGATCCAGGTTGAACTCTGATAGCCTCTGGAGTTGAATCCACCAAAAATTATTGGGAAACCTGATGAAGTTGAAGCCATGGAAGCGCCTTCCATAGACGGTATGTTCTTTGTCTCTGATGTAATATTTATCCAGCCACCATTAAATTCCCATGTTGAGTTCAGGTAGCCATTAGGGCCAATCCCGCCGTAAAGCACTATGGCATTCAGTGCAGGTGAATAGCTCATTGAAGCAAAAGCTCTCGCAGAAGGATGTGCTTGGAAATTCAAGGGTGACCATTTTGTTCCTGTAAATATCCAGGTATTATTAAAGTAAGATGTGCCATTCATCCCGCCAAATAATAAAATATAG
Organism: Thermoplasmata archaeon; assembly: GCA_021827885.1. The sequence goes on from JAKAUD010000077.1 coordinate 1,257, forward strand.
CCCGACGGGTCATATTGCATTGCTCCTCCAATCATTCCGGGCGGAGAATTAGCGCCTGTAAGATTGATCCAGCTGCCAGAGTAATACTGCCATGTTTGGTTGAGATACGAAACGTTTGGCCCAGAGAATGTTTCTCCACCGAACATAATAACTCCAGTCGTCGTTGATCCATACGCCATGCTTGCATTGGATCTTGGCCCGGGTCCTGTAGCCGCTATCTGGGACCACTGGTTCTCGCTCACAGGGGTGCAATAATTACTGGATGGCGATGCATTAGGTTCATAGCTTAAAGGATGCTTCTGATTTATTGTGCCTATGCCGATTCCAAACATTGAAACTATTAATATTGCCATAATTGATATAACAACAAGTCTAATGGAGAGGGGTTTTCGTATAATTTCCCTAATTGACATTAACCACAGATTCAACAGTCATTTATAAATTTTTTAGAGGTTTTTATTCAATGAACTTGTATTGAATCTGGATTATTTTTTGTGATTCCCGAACTTTTTCTCCAGAATGTTTTTGGTTTGATTACGTTCCTTAGATTTTCTGCCCGATCTTTGAAAGTTTGTATGTCTTCCAGAATATTTACAATGTCATCCTTAAGCTCCCTCGATCTCTTATACCCAAGTGATTTCAGCTTGGAATGTTCTGGATTGTAATAATGCTCTTCCTTCTCCACCCTGGGATTCTCCACATGCTCTATTTTACAATTTTTTCCCAGTATTGCATTTGCTGTTCTTGCAGTTATTTCAGCGAGTTCGTTAACTGAGTAATGCTCATCAAATTGGTTATACACCCGGTATTCTCCCGGACTTGGAGGTTTCTCCAATCCGATTGTTAGGCAATTTATGCTGTCCTCTAACGAGAGGAAACCTCTTCTTTGCATTCCTTTGCCATATGGCGTGATGGGTTCATCAATGACTGCCTGGGTGCAAAATCTATTAAGAGCGGTGCCCCAAACTTCATCAACATCAAATCTGGTATAAAGCTTTGTTTCATGGATTTCCTTTATTCTTGTTCCGTAAACTACCCCCTGCATCACATCGGTAATTCTCAGGTTCCAGAGCTTGTTTGCAAACATCAGGTTGTTGGTATCGTGGACCTTGCTCCAGTGGTACCATGAACCAGCAAATTTGGGGAAGGGCAGGTTATCCTTTCTCCCATTGTATTCAATCTCAAAAAATCCCTCTGGAATGTCTATATTTGGTGTCCCATATTCTCCCATAGTGCCAAGTTTCAGGAGATGGCAATCAGGAACGATATCTTTCATGGCATAAACCAGATTCAGCGTGCCGATCATGTTCTTTGTAAGCGTTTCGGTAGCCTGACTTAACCCAAGCATTGAATAGGGGGCCGATCTTTGCTCAGCCAGATGCACAATTGCATCAGGTTTTATTCTCTCGATCAAATCGTAAATGAACGAAGCGTCACTTACATCTCCTTCATAATATTCTATATTCTTTTCCCAAAGTTCCTTTATCTTCCCGATTCTTTCTTCCATGGTCAAAATAGGAGTTAACGAATCTGAATTAACCTCCTTGACCCGTTTCCTGGTAAAGAGAGAATCTGCCCCGGAAACTGTATGTCCACGTGAAATCAATCTCAACGCAAGGGGCCAACCGATGTATCCATCTATACCAAGAATTAGTATTTTCATTTAACTTTGTATTTTACACTACTTAAAAACTTTTTTAGAGGCTGATGAACAACTGAAGGGAAAAATCTATTAAACAACTATTATAATGCCCTTAATAATATCGTAATATGGATATAAATAATTTTATTGCGATTGCAAAGGTATTTATTCCACTCTTTGTGGTCATAGATCCAATTGGTTCCATGGTTCTATTTGTGTCCATGACTTCATCATATTCTGAAATAGAGAAGAAGGAGGCCACAAAAGATGCCTTTGTTTATGGTCTCATAATCCTTGTGCTGTTCACCTTAGGAGGATCTATTTTATTAGAAATCATGGGCATTTCAATAATGTCAATACAGATAGCAGGAGGTATTATACTTCTTATAATGGGAGTTGAAATGGTCAGGGAAGGGGACAGGCCAAAATCAACCGGAAAAACGTATAAGAACCCGGATCTTGGAATCGTACCGTTCGCGACTCCCCTTTTGGCTGGACCCGGAGCAATTTCCCTTGTCATCATACTGGCACAATCTGGATTTTATGCCGTATTAGAAGTGCTCGCTTCACTGGCCATAATCTTTATAATCGTCATAATTTTGTTTCTGTCGGGAACTAAAATTTCGAGAGCTATCGGAGATAAATCACTAAAGGCCGTAACCAGGATTTTTGGTCTGATCGTAGCAGCTTTTGCAATACAATTCATCATTGATGCTGTCAAGCTTCTTGCTCTCACAATCTGATTATGATAGAGGCTGAAAGAGTTTATTTTGACTGAATTCCAGTTTATTCAAAAAATAGAAGGATCAGAATGAAAATTCCTCTCCGTTCATAGGAAGGATAATTTCATAGTTTGACAGATCCTCCAGCATCTTTTCCCTCTGTTCACCGTGGCAGAATATGATTCTGTCAGGATTGCATTGCTTTATGAAGGTGACAAGGTCATCATGGCCTGCGTGTGCAGACATGTCAAAGAATTCAACTTTCATCTTCGGCCTTACCTGGGCACCGGCAATGTTCAGTGTTCCGGTCTCCATGAGCTGCCTTCCATTTGTCCCTTCAACCTGGTATCCGGTCATAAATATGGCACTCTTCTTGTCATCAAGAAGTTTCTCAATATATCCCAGTGCAGGGCCGCCATCGAGCATGCCAGAAGTTGATATTATGATATCATTATCAAGGGCAGTTTCCCTCATATTCCTTCCCTTTATCTCATTTATATTGGCAAGTGCTTTCCTGAAGCCCTTATCCGATCTCAGATATCCTGGGGTATGCATATAAATGTTTGAAATGAGATTGCCCATTCCATCGGTTGCAATATTGTATGGTAAGTCGTATACAGACATGACCAATTCCTGGGTTCTGCCCATGGCAAAAGATGGGAGAATAACTTTTCCTCCACCTTCTATTACTTCTTTAATGGATTCCCTGAGGCTTTTTCTCACCGCTTCCCTGTCTACGTGGTTCTTTCCTGCATATGTGCTTTCAACGATTAACGTATCGCATTTCTGAGCCTCAGCACCCTTCAGGAGAAGGGAATCTGAAGTGTAGAGATCACCTGTTACCATGATGCTTGATGAGTTTTCAAATCTCCACATTGTCGAACCGGGGATATGCCCGGCACTCTGGGGTGTTATTCTAAAACCATCCTTTTCTATAGTTTCTCCGTATTTGACAGTTGTCATATTGCCATACAATTTTTCAATATCGTCCTGTGTGAATCTTACCGGATACCCTTCCAGATTCATCACTTTTATTGAATCCCTCAGCATCGGCCTCATGCTGTTTGCTGTCATATCTGTTGCAAATATGTTTGGGTTGAAATCCTGGTAAAAGATTGGAAGTGCTCCAATATGGTCAAGATGCGAATGGGTAACAAATATTGAATCTACCTTCTCAGGTGGCAATGGATATAAAGGCGGTTTTTCAGGTATAACACCATAATCAATCAAGACTCTCTTCCCTTTTTCTTCTATCAAAATCCCAAGACGCCCAACTTCCTGGGCACCTCCTAAAAATTTAACCTTATACATCGTTATAACCTTGCTCCCTCTAATCTATTCTTACACGCACAGTTTCTTTCTGTGTTCTCTTTAACAAACATTTCTATATTTTTCATTGTCTTTTCCTCATTTTCTTTAATTATCTTTATTACTTCTGAAGCTTCAACAGGTTTTTCAGACCATACATCATAATCTGTCACTGTAGCAAGCATTGAATAACACATGGCCATTTCATCTGCAAGGGTGATTTCCGGTACAAGTGTCATTCCTATTATATCTCCATAATTCCTGAACATCCTTGATTCGGCCCTGGATGAAAATCGTGGACCCTCAATCACTACATACGTGCCACTGGCATGTGTTTTCCCAGTATTTTGGGATACATCAAACAGGATCCTGTTCATCCTTGGGCAGAACGGATCAGCAGTTGAAATATGAACCACATCTGGACCATCAAAAAATGTCAGATCTCTTCTCCTCGTAAAATCTATAAACTGGTCAGGAACAACAGTATCTCCCGGTTCTATGTTCTCCTTTAGAGAACCAACTGCATTTATTCCCAATATCTCAGTGCATCCTACCTTTTCAAGGGCATAAATATTTGCCCTGTAATTCACTTTGTGTGGTGGGATCTGGTGCTTGCTTCCATGTCTTGGCAAAAACGCTACTTCCTTTCCCGAAATAATCCCGGTTTGAATATCAGACGATGTTTCGCCATAGGGTGTTCCAACCTTTATAGATTTCTTTTCAGAAAGAAGGTCATAAATTCCGCTTCCTCCTATAATACCTATCAAACTTCTCTCCTCTCCTAACTTTTTAATTCTACTGATTCACCGGCAGTATATTTTTCATAACAACGAGATTCAAACAAATCATATGGTCTCTTCCGATTATCATGTGGCTCAACGCTTTTACTGCCCCTAACTTCACTTGCTGTATTGCTGCACGTTATATTGTTTTTTTGTTTATTGATCATTTTTTCTCTAAAGCTGTTGATTTATTCTTATTTACCTTTTACTATTAAGTAAATTTTAATTCAGTATATAACCAATCGGTTTTTTCAGCAATGAAAAAAGCTATTTTATATGAATATATGCTTAAGTTCAAGTGAGAGTGTTCTTCATTGGTTGTTAAGAAGTTAAACGAAATAAAGGAAGAAATTCAGGATATCGAGGTAATAGCTAAAGTATTATCCTTGTCAGAAAAGGAGAGGAACTCGGAGAAGGGAAATAGTGTTTATCATTATGGGCTTCTTGGCGATGAAACTGGGGTAATGCCCTTCACTGCATGGAATATTTCATCCATCGTCAAGGAAAAGGATGTTATTGGAATTAAGAGGGCTTATTCAAAAAAATACAATGACAAAATTAGAATTTATTTCGATGATAAGACGGAATTCGTTCTTAAACCGGAGATCGAAATGGATGTTAAAAGGACTTACACATATGAAAAGATCAGAAATCTTGGTTCCGGTGAGAAGTTTGTCGCTCTTGAAGGGATCCTGCACGATGAAAAGGATAGGGAATTCGACAGCAATGGTGAGAAGAGGAAAGTGTTTTCATATGTTATAGAGGATGACACCGGTTCTGTCAGGTTATCATCTTTTGGAAGAAAACTTCCCATGGGGAAAGGGCTTAGGATAGAAGGAGTCAAGATAGACGAGTTTAACGGAAGAATAAATGCGAGCGTTGGTGAAAAAGCAGAATTCCACGAAATAGAATTTCAAATAGAGACGGGAAGCAAATTTGCATATATATCGGAAATAGCAAATCCGATAGGCGGAATATACATTGTAGGTTTCCCAATTTCACTTGGTGAAAAAAGTGGGCTCATCAAGAGATGCAAGGAATGCAAGAAAAAGATAGATGATGAAAGATGTGAGACGCACCCGGAGTCAGGGTTCTATTATGATATCTTTGCTTATTTCACCGTTGATGATGGTACCGGATTTATTTCAGTAACTTCAGGGTTAGAATCTATTAAGGCAATCACTAAGATAAAAGATGAAGATTTGACCAACGAAAGAAGGCCGCCTCTAAAAAAGGAGATTCATGAGCGCATCGAAAACTCAATAATGGGAAAAGCGCTGAAAATAGAAGGGAACATTTCCAAGAATACCATGGGCATGAGCATTAGGGCCAGTTCAATCTCGGTTGTGAGTGTTGATGAAAATAAATCACTTAAGAATATAACGGAGAGTGAGTTTCTATGAAGGGAGTTAAAAGAGAGCCGGCAAGATGGATTTTTTCAAAAGAGTTGAGGGACACCACAATAATAGAGGAGATCTCAGATGGTGACAAGATAAAGTCCATGTTTTTGACACCATTGGGATCGTGTGGAAGGAGAATCTTCTTTGCCGGCAAGGTAACGAATGTCAGGAACGATGAAAAATCGGTTCGATTGACAGTTTCTGATCCAACAGGAGCATTTTATCTTTCATTTTTTGAGCGAGATTTCAATCAGAACGTTAAAATGCAGATCGACAAAATTGAGGCAAACCAAAACGTTTCCGTGATGGGAAGGGTTAGCCATTACAAGGGGGAAGATGGCAAGATATTTTTTAACATCAATCCAGAATTAATATACGAATCGGACGATAGCAGTATCAATTTCTGGAATATGAGAACAGCATATCTTTGCAGGAGAAGGATAATCGGAATAAAGGAAGCCCAGAGAAAACCAGATATAACACAAAACCTGCTGACAGCATCAGGGTTAAACCCGGATGAGGCTGAAGGGATTCTTAAGGCAGTAAAGCAATACACAAATTATGATTATTCAAAGTTTGAAGAGATTCTTTTATCCCTTTTAGCAAATCAGGAAATATCTCAAAATATATCAAAAGCAAAGGACGGTATCAAGGCATTTCTAATTTCACAAACAGAGCCGTTGGGAATAAAATACGAGGATATAATCGCTGAATTGGCCAAAGCGGGAATATCACAAAATGAGGTGGATGAGGCTTTGAATCTTCTGGGGTCAGAGGGAGAAATATTTGAGGTATCATTAAAGAGGTATAGGACAGTCTAAATTATTAATTCCACTTCAAGCATAAGTCTTTTGCAGCTTTCACTTCATCGGCTCTGCCTATAGGCAAAACATCAGGCAACGACTGAAGATATGAAACATCCTTCTCCAGCACCTCTATCATGAGATCGCAAAATCTGTCCAGTTCTTCAAGGCTGACATCTTCAGTTGGTTCGATCATCAAAGCTTCGTGAACAATGAGCGGAAAATACACCGTTGGTGAATGAACGCCGTTGTTAATGAGAAATTTAGCTATATCCATGGCTTTCTTTCCGGTTTTTTCAGACGAAACTACGACCTCATGTTTCTTCAAGGAAGCCGAAACGCTTTCATATTTTCCCTTAAGCCGTGCGGATATATAATTCGCATTCATTACGGCGTGCACTGTATTATTATGCATTCCGTCACTTCCATGGTACTTGATGTATGCCCAGGCTCTAAGAAGATTTATAAAAGATCCATGGAACCCGGAGATTTTCCCGATTGATCTGTTTACATTATAATTAAAGAAATATTTTTTTTCATCTCTGTCTACAAAAGGAGTTGGTATGAAATCCATCAACTTTCTGTTTACAGCTATGGGTCCAGCTCCGGGGCCCCCTCCTCCGTGTGGTGTTGCAAAAGTCTTGTGAAGGTTAAAATGGACAAGGTCAAAACCCATTTTTCCGGGGTTTGTGATACCCACTATCGCATTGAAATTTGCCCCGTCATAGTACAGCAATGCTCCTGCAGAGTGGACAAGCTTAGCTATTTCCTTAATTTTTGGTTCAAACACTCCAAGCGTATTGGGATTGGTTATCATAAAAGCAGCAGTCTTTGGTCCAAGAGCTTCCTTGAGAGCTTCAATATCTATACCTCCTTCCTTGTCGCTGGGAATTTCAACAATGGAAAATCCGGACATTGAGGCAGAAGCCGGGTTTGTTCCATGGGCAGAATCAGGAATAATAACCTCTGTTCTCTCTGACATTCCTTCTACTTCAAGGTACTTCTTTATTATCAGCAAAGATGCATATTCTCCCTGTGCCCCCGCCAAAGGTTGTAAAGAAACTCTTTCCATTCCAGAGATTTCTTTAAGATATTCCTGCAATTCATACATTATCTGCAGGGTTCCCTGAATTGTGGATTCATGCTGAAATGGGTGGGAACCGTTGAATTCATCAAAAGATGCAATCTTGTCCGCGAACTTAGGGTTGAATTTCATGGTGCAAGAACCCAGCGGGTAAATTCCTAGGTCAACGCAATAGTTCATTTGGGACAATCTTGTATAATGTCTTACTACATCGAATTCAGCCACATTTGGTAACTTCAATTCCTTTCTTACAATTTCTTTCGGTAAATCAGGTTCATCAGCGTCTTTGAACTTAAAATTGTTTTCTGACCTGATTTCATTCAATAATTTCTCATCATACACTGCCTGATGGTAACTCATTTCATCACCTCAAGAGTTCCAGAAAGAAAGTCTATCTCATCGTGTGTTCTTTTCTCCGTCACAGTAAAAAAATGGGGTACAGTATCCTTCTCAGGGATGGCGTTCAGGACTGAGGAGGCTTTTTTTCCGCCTAATATATTTTTAATCAATAGTTCTTCCTCAACATCAACTTCCTTTTTAAGTCCAACTACGACATCTGAAAAATATGTACCCTTAAAAAAGCAGGGATCGATTCCCTCCGCATTGGACAATTTTTTTTGAAGATATTTAGCATTTGCAAAGTTATTTGAAGCAATTCTTTTCAGGCCTTTTGATCCCACTATTGACAAATAGACTGAAGATGCAATAGACATGAGCGCCTGGTTTGTGCAGATATTGCTTGTGGCCTTATCTCTTCTTATGTGCTGCTCTCTGGTCTGCAAAGTCATAACATATGCTGTCTTTCCACTTTTATCAGTAGTTCTCCCTATTATTCTCCCAGGCGATTTTCTTGCGTATTCCTTCATGAAGGAAAAAAGGCCCAGTGTAGGTCCACCAAAATTCTGGTTAATCCCAATGCCCTGTCCTTCAGCAATAGCAATATCTACACCCAACTCTCCTGGAGATTTGAGGAGCCCAAGAGATACTGGATCATAATAATACAATAATAGCGCAGATTTCTTTAAAGAAACAATCTCGTTTATCTTGCTCTCTACAATACCATAGCAGTTGGGGTTGTATATTATCACACAACAGCAATCATCGTCGATCCGTGATTCTAAGTCTTCAATAGAAATCTCACCAGTTTCATTGTCCATTTTATAAAATTCAAATTCAGGGTATATTCCTGACGCGTAATTCCTTAGAACGCTTAGATGATTCAGGAGAATATTTTCAGGGACAAGAACCTTCTTCTTTCCGTTTATCCTGTAAGCCATTCTCATAGCTTCCCCAAGTGCTGTTGATCCATCATACATTGATGAATTTGTGATATCCATCTCGGTGAGGTCACATATCAGGCTCTGATATTCAAAAAGTGATTGAAGCATGCCCTGGGACATCTCCGGTTGGTATGGGGTATAGGCAGTGAGAAACTCACTTCGCCCAATAACATAATCGACAGAGGCAGGGACGAATCTATCATATATGCCATTGCCAAGGAAGCTTATCATTCCTCGGGAATTCTTGGAAGCTCTCAATGAAGCTTCGGATAAAAGCTCCATTTCGCTAATCCCATTCTTGATCCCTTTCAATGATATCCTTAAATCCTGGGGAATATCAGAAAAGAGTTTTTCAGCCGAATCAATCTTTAAACAATCTAAAATCTGCTTTTCAGAATTATCCATACTCCTAAGCCAACGGTAAATTATGAATCGCTATTTATTCTCTTGGTAATAGTTTGGACTGTAAATATTCGCACACATTGATCTCCTTTTTGAAAGCGAAAATGAACATTTTTTGCATCAATAAAAGATTGAATCTCGATAGGATTTTTCCACCTGCTGAAACAATACAAAATTCGGGGTCTCCTTGACCGATGAAATGAACAATTGCCTGCATGTTGATTGTGTTGGATTTTAGATAGATCTCTAAAACATCCTTCTGTGTGAAAATTCAATAAGTGAGAACTAATTCGGCATTAATGGCATTTGACGAAAAGTACGTTGAAGCAACTGCCCATCCCACAATAGGAATTGTTCTTCTAGGGGGGTTGAGTGACAGGGATCAAAGGATACCATTGCACAACTCAGCTGGAATAGCATATACAATGTCAGGAATGGAATCAGTGGCAAGAACCAGAATCTATTTATCTGACAAGGAGGGACAAAACAAATTCAATGGGAATACCCTTGAAATGGCTTCAAGATCTCCTGTTTCTATTTTGGAACTTTATTCTGGTAAACTTAGAAGTAAATACGGAAAAAAATATATTTATTTTGATTCAAGGAATGAAAATATTTTGAGTGGAAGTTCAGATGCAGGGGCTGCTGCTTTAGGAAAATGCATTGAATATCTTTTGCCAGAAGAGGATAAACAGAGTTTGGAAAACAATATCAGGCGAATTTCAGAGAGCGTTGGCAGAAGCATTTATGGGGGCCTGACAATAACTACCGTTTCAGAGGGAAAGACAATAACACAGTCAGTACTTGGTGCATCCGATTTCAACAACTACCGAATACTGGCATTCACCTTTTTTCACGAGCGAAAGCCATCAGACGATATACATTTTAATATCAAGAATCTTAAGGAGTATCCAGAAAGAGTTAAATCAACATCCATAAAAATCCAAAGACTGCAGGAACTGGCTCGTAAAAAAGATATAGAAAGTATCTTTGAGGTTGCCCACAGGGATACTGAAGAATATCATTCGTTGGTTGAAAAATCCGGTGTAACAATTATAACTCCGGATATGCGAGAATTTATGGAAGAAGTCTTGAAAATAAAGCGTAATGTATGGTGCACTTACATAGTAACCGGTGGAAATAGTGTATTCATTGCGGCAAAGAAGAATGACGTTGAACTTATAATCAAGAAACTGGAAAATGAAAAGTCAAGGATATCGAATTTAACGGTATCTGGCGGAGCACAGATTACCTCTTCGAACCTCTGATCCTTTTAAATATTTTATCGTATGGGAGAATAATAACTGTTATCATTAGCATTATCGTCAAACCAAGGTATAGATAACTATTCTTGGCAACATCCGACGAGGTTGGCCACTGATGCTCCAACCCTAAAATATTAAGTTTTATAAGACCCAACCATGGTATCTGTCCAAACGCTATTCCAACCACATTAGAGATGTTTACTGGGGGGTAATTAAATATGGTCTGATCGGCTGCCTCGTATGAATGATATTTTGCGTTATATTTGACGAATTGCGATGCCAAATTATTATCTCCCATTGTGATAAAACCAGATATCCCTTTGAAATTGGCTACATTTATTGAGAAATTTCTATGCGAGAACCCCATATCACGGATGACAACGCAGGTTCCTATCTTCTCAATCCAGCTCTGATTATTGTAACCCTTAACAATCAGATTGTTGTTTGACCAACTGATATACATTATTGCCCTGTGAATAATTATTGAGCCACCCGGGCTCCTGTATAAAATCACATTTCCGTATTCCCCATATGTGGAATATCCATTTTCTCTTCCCTGCACATATGTTACAACATTATTTACCGATGTAACCCTCTTTACAAAGACCATGTCACCTGTGTTTATAACTCCAGGCGTCCAGTATGCAGAATGCTCCATACTTGAAGACTCTACTACGGATACTGGGGGCCATTCACCAGAATAAATTGTAATCGAGAGAAATATGAGGATTAGCACTATGGCAATTAGAAAATAAGGATTTTTGTGAAGTTTTACATTCGCTGGCTTTGTTTTCTCCATCTTATGACGACCCAAATCTTAACTCTGTTCAAAAAGAATCATGTATTAATAGATTTATTCATGAAACATCAAACCGATGGCAAATCATTATATGTTTTGTTTAAATTATATAAACAATGGCAGACAAGAAAGATGGCTTTCAATCAGGTGCTGGTTTAATCAGGTACTTTGATGAGGAGGAAATTGAGGGTCCAGCTATGGATCCTAAGTTAATTATTTACATTGGAATAGTCATGGCTATTGTTGTGGAACTGGCGCAATATTTTTGGCCAGTTTAGATTATTTTTAGGCAATAGAACCTCTTTCTAGTATCACTAAGGCAAACCTGCATTTCTATAAGGCCAAGATTTCTTAAATCTCGTATGCAATTCATGATGGTTCTTCTAGAAAGTTTTGAATAATCCTGGATTTCCGAGATAGTTGCAATTTTCTTTTGCTGCAATATCATCATTATTAGTTTTGAGGAAGTTTTCAATTTTTGGTCATCACCAAACAACAAAACCATGATCTTCAATTTCTTCCGTGAATTAAAAATAATTGTCATTCAAGCAGCTATTTAGAATTAACATCAGTATTAATCAGTGAAAGCTCAGAAATCTAGGGCTATGAAAGTTATCAAGGTTGCAAGCTAAAATTGATTCAAAACTGAACACCCAGACACAGAATCAAAATCCCCTAACTTTTTCATAGGTTTTTTTGAGATGAGTTGATCCACAGTGTCTATAAATGCTGTTTTATTGCATATCTGTTGATTCAAAAAGGTAGTGTATATACATATTACTATTATAAACTACTAATCTGGATCAATTGGTACACAAAAAACAGCCCAAATAACGACAAAAAGGTAAGTTACCACGGGGAAAATATCATCAGGAATTTAAGACTATATTGATTATTGACACTATATACACATAGTATTTAAAGCGATGAAATGTTTAAATAACGTGTGTGTGTAAGTGTGTCTAGCATGAATAAACAATTTGCTATATTAGTATTGATTATCATGGTCTTGGGAGCGTTTGTCACGCTAGCCGGGAACAGCAATGCGCAGAATGCACCATCCTTACCAGCACAACCAACAGGTATGGTATCCCTTTCTGCAGGCACTACACACGTACTTAACCACATGAATGGCATAACAAGAATTGGAAATGTATACAGCAAGCAATTATCAGTAATGATAACATTGAAGTTTAGGAATCAGGTGGAATTAAATAATTTACTTTCTAACTTGAATAATGTAAACTCGCCATTGTATCACAAGTATCTGACTTCTCAGGAATTCACAAATCAGTTTTCCCCTTCAGCATCTCTTTACAACAGCATGGTTCTTTATTACACATCCCTTGGTTTCTCAGTAAAGACATATAGTGACAGAACCTCAATAGTTTTGGGAGGTAGTGTAAATCATTTTAATCAGGTATTCCACGCAGGCATACAATTATTTGAAAAGGGCAATTACCAATTCACAGCCCCAACAGCATCAGCTATTTTGCCAGCTCAATTCGCATCACAGGTAATAAACATTGCAGGAATGAACAATGAGCACACTGCAACACTGAACCTTGTTAATCCATCACCATACTTTACCACATCCTCAGGTTCACAATTGCTTTACGGCTCGGATATGCAAGCCGCTTACCAGCTCAAGCAGTTAGATCGTAAATATGGATATCCAACCAACGAAACCATAGCGACAATTCTATGGTCTGGAACAAACAGTGCAGGCACATCTGTTGCACCGTATGTTCCGTCGGATATATTCTCCTATTTTAACAAGACATTACCTTCTGGAGAACCACATTCATCTGTATACGGAGCACCACTCGGTGGAGCACCAGCACCAGGGCCCTCAGCAGCAAATGATAACACTCAGGCTGATTTTGAAAGTACCTTGGATCTGGAAATGGCCGGATCAGCAGCACCAGGAGCAACTGTTGTTGAAGTTTATGGTCCACAAGCCACACAAACCTATCTGGATCAGGCATTTTCATTCATATTGAGCCCAAGTTCATCATATCCACAACTTACACACACAGTTGCAATTTCCAACTCGTGGGGAGGAAGTGATATGACAGATGCTACATGGACTTCCGATCTGCAGCAGGCTGCAGCTATGGGAATTTCAGTCTTTGCATCATCTGGAGATGACGGAAATTCAGGTTCTGGAGGAGCAGCTCCAAGTTTCCCCGCCACAGCATCATATAACACATATGGCGCTACAGCAGTTGGCGGATTGGCAACAACCGTTTCAGGAACCGCATCTACCGATGGTAGTGGTACCACAGGAATCTCAACAGAGGCTGTATGGTACAACACACCTAACGCCGGTGACGGTTCACAGGGAGGAGTAAGTAAAGTTTATGCAGAACCTTCATGGCAAAAGGCAAGCTCTGACGCGAACTCAGTCATAACAGGAGCATCAGGTACAACGGGAGTAAGTTCTGGAAGAGGGACTCCTGATGTTGCCGCAGATGGAGCAAACATGGAAATATGGATATCTTACAGTGGAAGTACCGGGTATCAGGAACTCTGGGGAACAAGCATTGCATCACCACTTACAGCTGGTCTCTTTGCAACAATGGATTACGCAGTAGGCCACAAATTGGGCTTTGCTAACCCTCTTATATACAAACTTGCCCAGGCTGAATACAACGGTTCATACAGTGCATCTAAGCCATTCTACTTTGTATCCAACGGTTCAAATGCGCTTTTCAGTGCAAACAATGGATATAGCTTAGCAGTAGGATGGGGTTCAATAAATGCGAACAATTTCGTCAATGATATAACATCATCAACGCCAGCACCGACAAGCTATCCAGTAACATTCACCGAATCAGGATTATCATCAGGTACTTCCTGGTCAGTGACGTTCAACGGAAAGACATCATCATCAACTTCTACAACAATATCATTCAGTGCAGTTAACGGAACTTACTCATACACAATAGGTGCAGTTTCAGGTTACACATCCTCACCATCAAGCGGATCAGTAACAGTGAACGGAGCATCACAGGGAGTAAGTATAGCATTCAGTGCAAGTTCAACGCCTCCACCAACACAAACAGCTGCTACATACTCAATCGTGAACGCAACCTCTTCAAACATCCAGTTATACACGCTTCCAGAAGCTGAAGAATTTACAGTTTCAAAAACCGTTACCGCAAATAATGTTGTATTATACTTAGGTGGATCAGGAACCGTTGCTTTCTCAATAGGAACATCATTTAAAGGAACGCAGATTCTTGGTGCAACAAACGTCGTCGTCGGATCTTCAACAGGATGGTATAGCACAACCTTTGGCAATGTAACATTGAAATCTGGAACAGATTACTATCTGAATGTCAAATTAGTATCTGGAAGCACACAGTGGGGATACACCGGAACTTCATCAGCCTCAGTAGACACTGGAGCAATCCAGGATTACTGGTATAGTGGTTCCACGCTTACACACGATAACTCATATCCGGATATTTACTCGGTTGGATTCGTTCCCGTCTCATCATCAACGCCAGCACCGACAAGCTATCCAGTAACATTCACTGAATCAGGATTGCCATCAGGTACTTCCTGGTCAGTGACATTCAACGGACAGACAACAACATCCACATCTACAACAGTATCATTCAGCGTAGTCGATGGAACTTACTCATACACAATAGGTGCAGTTTCAGGTTACACATCCTCACCATCAAGCGGATCAGTAACAGTGAACGGAGCATCACAGGGAGTAAGCATAGCATTTAGCGCATCATCAAGCTATCCAGTTGGAACATATGTGATTGTAAACGCAACATCTTCGAATATTCAATTATACACACTTGGTGAGGCTGAGAAATTCACAGTTGCTAACACTGTAACCGTGAATAATGTTGTTATGTATCTTGGTGGAGGTTCTGGAGTTATATCATACGCTATTGGAACAACACTGGGTGGATCACAGGTAGTTGGTACCACTGACGTAAGTGTAGGCTCATCCACTGGTTGGGTACAGGCATTCTTCAGCCATGTTCAGCTAACATCCGGAAGCAAATATTTCCTTACCCTTAATTTGGTATCAGGCAGTACAGAGTGGGGATACACCACATCACCTTCTGTTGATACCGGGGCACTACAGGACTATTGGTATAGTGGATCTACGCTAGAACACGACAACTCATATCCAGACATCTTCTCAATAGGATACAACACACATTCAACAGCAGCAATATTGGGGCAGATGTTCTCGGATAACACCATCGCCAATAACAACCTCCCAAACTTTTTTTAAACATTTTTTAACCAATTAACCTTTAATTTTTTTTTTAATTTTGTTTACTTTCACAATTTTTTAATGAAAATCCATTTTTCTCATTATCAGGACGGTCTTATTGCCAATATTGTGTGGAGTCAGCGATAGAGTGACTATTGAAACTTCAACTAATTACAATACTTTTGCAAAACGACCTCAAAACATAATGAATTTAAGCTTCTTTCCAATGTCTGTCCGACAGTTGTATGA
>JAKAUD010000175.1 GCA_021827885.1 Thermoplasmata archaeon
TCCGATCTTGTTCCCACTTCCATAAAATAGATTAACTTCCGAGCATATCTCATCGAATCAAAAATATTCCAGCGGAGGTTGATGCAATTGATAAATATCAATAAATTAAGAAAAGTTTATTCTGACCACAATGTCGCACTGAAGGATATCAGTGCGGAAATGTCTTCCAAAATTACCACAATAATAGGAAGAAATGGAGCTGGAAAAACAACCCTCCTCAGGATTCTTTCAACACAACTTATGCCAACCTCAGGAAAAGCAACAATTTTCGATCTTGATGTTGTTCATGATGCCAGGGAAGTGAGAAAAAGAATTGTCAGTATACCGCAGGAAGCTTCTCCCATGGGAATTCTGACCCCTTTTGAACAGGTATCAATGTATCTCATTGGGAGAGGTTTCTCAAGGAATGATGCAAGGAAAGCTGCTCTTGATGCATTGGATGCCGTTGGTCTCCACGATGCGAGAAACAATCCTGCAGACACACTTTCAGGGGGAATGAAAAGGAAATGCTTCGTTGCAATGGCACTGGCTGCAAATTCGGATGTCGTTTTCCTTGATGAGCCAACCACTGGGCTTGATCCGATTTCACGCCTTGAAGTTTGGTCAGCGATAAAGAAACTTGCAGGTAATGTAGTCCTTACAACCCACTACATGGAAGAGGCTGAAACGCTTTCCAAAGAGGTTTTTCTTGTTGAATCTGGAGAAATAATAGACAGGGGAACGGTCAAGTCACTCCTCAAGGAATTCGGTGATAAGGTAAGGGTTGAAAGCTACAAGAAAATGGATAACGCATTCAGGGTTGGAACCATTTACATCAAGTATGTTCCAAAGGAACAGGCTCCGGAATTTCTGTCGGAGGGCGACAATATAAGGAAAATATCACTCGACGATCTCTTCATTATGAGGGGTGTTGCCATTGAATCTTAGATTTGTATTAACATTTGCCTGGTACTATGGATTCAAGGTGATCAAGAGAGGACCTTCATATGTCGTTGCCTCTCTTACAACTCCACTAACGCTGCTTTTCGTTGTGTATATACTGACATCAGGGGCCCTTGTCAAATATGCAGTTGTAGGGGGAATGATCACACTTGTTGCTTCCATAGGATTACAGAGCGCGGGAGATGCTACGTTTCTTCGGCTTCAATTGAGGTTGCAGGATCTATACGTTGCAAGCAGGGTTTCCCCAACGGATTATATGCTTGCTTTGACACTGAGTTTCCTGGCATTTTCTGTTCCGGGAATCCTGGTTTATATCACCCTTGGCATTGCATATCACCTGTATAACATTCTCGATTCGCTGATAATGCTTCTTCTCATTCTCTTATTAATATTGTCGACCTCAGCGATATCATTCATAATTTCAAGCATGGTCAAACACGTGAGGAATGTTTGGGGCATTGTGTCTGTGCTGTCAATAATAATGACAGTAATACCTCCAACATTTTACCCATATACTGACATCATGTCGAGGAACGGTGGGAATATCCTGATTTATTTAATGTCCCTGTCCCCTGCAACGCCGGCTGCAATAATTGCGCAGTTTGCCTTTGGACTCCAACCAATAGTTTACAGCACCCTTTACACAATGGTTGGCATTCTCCTTGTGGAAACGATCGTATACCTCACTATAGCAAGATACCTGACAAGATGGAGGGAAAACTGAGCTCGTGATGAAAATCAGATATATCTATTAGTTCAATGATATCCCTTGTACTAATAAAATGGTATTATGTTTGTAAGCACGTAGCATATTCCGTAATTTTAGTCAATGCTGAGTATTTAGGAAAAGGCTCTCTCATTTTCAGCGATAAATTATTTCTCTTGAGAGACTGCTCCTTTCTCCATCAAACATTGAAGTTGGAGATTTCCCTGGAAAGCTGGGAGAGGAGACCGCGGTTATAAAAAATCCGCTACAATTAGTGGCAATAGAACCGTTGCATCGCCATATACATTTACGAACTCAGCATCAGGTTTTACCTTTTTCCATGAAATGGCTTCCTCAAGCTTTGCCCCGGATAGTGACCCGTCATATTCCTGTGCGGTAGTTATGTATATAGCATAGTCTAACCCCCCTCTGAACTGATTCCACCAGATCGTGTGATGTTTCGATATTCCCCCTCCAATCATGATTGCACCTGCCTTGTCTGAGGTGAAAACAATGTCTGAAATAAGGTGCTGATCCTTGAGGATGTCCAGCTGAAAATCACTATGCGTTTCATAGAATGACCAGAATTGCGAGCCCACCGAACCGTCAGGTATGCCGGGTATGAATATGGGGATGTTCTTCTCTGCTGCGGCAGCGAGTATTGAATCGGCATTTCCCATTTTCTTGCCAATTCTTGCCAGAATTTCAGATGGTGCCCATGATTTCTTTTCTGAATAGAGCGATTCCAGATGTTTCATCATGAATTCCTCAATGAGCGACCCATAGCTTTCGTCAGGAACAAATACGCTTCCCAGCCTGTTTATCCCCATATCCTTCAATTTTCGGTCATCATACTCAAAGGAACCGCAATAATAATCTGATAGAGATCTGGCAATATCGTGATCGATTGTTCCTGTTGTTGTTATGATCACATCAACAATTCCCTTATTGATCATGTCGATGATGACACCCCTTGTCCCGGTCGATATAATATCAGCTGGGAAAGACAGGAAAGTAGTGTTTTGTTCTTTGACGATCTTTCCCAATATGGTGTGCGCCACGGCTATTTTTGACGATGTGAAACCACCGGATGCTTCACATTGCAAGATGAAATCGGAGAGTGTGGTTTTTCCATTAATCCTTAAATCCTTTACTCTTTTGGTGAGAAGTTCCTTTCTCTTTTGAGCCATAGAGGATTATACCGATAACAAATAGTAAAGTTTCCATTTCCGGCAAAAATGGAATAACATGGTTTATATCTTGTTTCCATATTATCGAAATCGATATATGAGTTACGGAGAATATTTTGACAGCACTCTCTTTATACTTTCTTTGAAGCCAATGAATGGTTATGAACTGTCAAGAAGAATCAAGTGGGACGGAACAACCGTCTCAGGCGGAACAATTCGTCCTCTTCTGAAAGCACTGGAGAGAGAGGATATGGTCAGGCATGAAAGCATCGGCAAATCCAAGATTTATTCTCTAACAGAAAAGGGGCAGAGCTATGTGAAGAATCTTCGCGAGTTCAGGGAAAATATCAGGAACAAGATGCTCGCCACCTCAATGAACAGGGACATTCTCTTCCCTGAAATACTCACGGATCTTGAGGACTCAAGGATTCTTAATGAAGCCATAGACCAGGTTGCTGATATTATTGTTGATATAGTGAAATCCGCCTTTATACTTACGAAGAAGAATAGGAAAGATAGAATCGATAGGTTCAGGAGCGATATCCATGGACTTATAGACGAAATGAAAACTGAGAGGCATGACAGAAAACCTGGGGAGGAATGATTTGATTGGACATTATGCTGATTGATTTGATAATTCTCTGGATCCATGTATTCACTGCCATCTTCTTTGTGGGGGGTTCCTTCTTTATATGGCTGGTTGTTTATCCCGCATCTTTCAAGATAACAGATGATGAGAGGTTGAGGACAAGGATTGTAGGGCGCATAGGGAAGGAATTTGCTGCCTTTACCAATGTGTCTATTATCATACTTATACTGACAGGGCTTTACAATGCCACCTGGTACCTTGGGAGTGATTTCACATATGCCCTTTTGAATACCGAAGGCGGCCAGATTCTTCTCGTAAAGGGAATTTTCGTTGTTGCAATGGTATTGCTGATGTATGGCAACAACATTTATCATGGGAAGAGGATAATGAAAATGTCACAGGAAGGAAACCTTGAAGGTCTTAAGAGATTGCGCAAAACTTCCCACCTGCTCTCGTATATCACACTTGCGTTGATGATGATAATAACGATTCTTGCAGTAGCACTTGGATTCTATTGAACCATGTCTAAAAGAGTGATCTTATTGTTTTTTCCTATTAGCACGTAATCCTCTTCATCCATTATCTCTCCATTTACATAAGCCTCCTTGCCATTACATGTAATATCTACCCATTTTCCTTTGTAAAATACCTTTTCTTCTGGATTTCCGAAAATAAATATTCTCCCTCCGGCAATCATAAGGGTATTTTGCCTTTGAAATAGCGGGATTTCTCCCGTATACCTGAATGTGCCATCACCCTCATACTCCTTTCCGTTTTCATAGCAGTACCACTTACCCGGGGGAAGAGTGACGTTCCGTTCCGTGAATCCCTCGCTCAGTATTGGAGCGAGGAGAAGTTCCTTCCCTACCATATATTCGTCATTTACAGTGAACAATGATTCTACCTCTGGATAATTAAACGCCAATGGCCTGATAATTGGCAATCCCGTTTCACTTGCGAGAATACTTTTCCAGTATAGGTGCGGCACAACTGCGTGCCGTAAAGCAAGAATTTCCCTGAATTTATCCTTGATGTCCTTGGTGAATATGAATAATTCCTGGTCATTTCCAGTCTTTGACTTGTGGTTTCTGTATACCGGGAAGAATAATGCCATCTGGTAGAACCTCAACAGAAGTTCTGGTGAAGTGTAACCAGAAAATCCTCCAAGATCACATCCTACGTACGGCACCCCAGAAATGCTCAGACCCGTAAGCAATGGTATCTGAAGTTTCATATTCTCATATGTGGCAACCCCATCTCCAGACCATATTGCAGCGTATTTTTGTATGCCAGAATATCCTGCCCTGCTCAAGATGAATTTTTCCTTACTCATCGAATTGAATGTTGCTTCAGCTTCCATTAAAGCATACGCATTGTGCAATTCAGAATGCCTTATCTTCTCGCCATTCATTGAATGCACCACATCTTCCGGCATTGATCTTGTTTCCTCATTCTGGACCGATGGTTCATTCATATCAAGCCAAATCCCGTCAAATCCGTTTTTCATGAATTTTCCCACTTCTGTCTTCCAATAGGATTTTCCCTCTTCACTAAAAAAGTCTGGGAATGCACATTTGCCAGGCCATACATCTCCTGTGTAAATCTCCCCCTTTTCGTTTTCAACATAACATCCAAGGCCGTCTTTAAACTGCCTATAGCCCTGATCCACCTTCACGCCGGGGTCAACTATTGGTATAACCTTTACATCCGTTTGATGAATTTTATTTATGAACTTTTCCATATGTGCGAACCTGGTCCTGTCAATTGTAAATAATTTATAATTGTCCATATAATCTATATCAAGATAAATAGACCCGACAGCGTGCGGACCAAATTCTTCCCTGTATCTTCTTAAAATGGTGAGCACTGCTTCATCAGGGTAGTATGAATACCTGGATATCTGGTGTTCCAATGCCCATTCAGGCATCCTGAATGGCAACCCCGTTAATCTGGAATAATCTTCCACAACCGTTTCAGGAGTTTTTCCATTGATAAGATAGAAGGCAAACGACTTAGTGGGAACCTCAATCGTTATCCGATCATAGGAATATATGCCGCAATCTATAGTCAACCTTCCAGGAAAATTAACGTATATTCCATAGTTATTATCCTTATTTGTTTTAATGAAGAAAGGAATTGAGCAGTAGAGCGGATCAGAATACATCGAATATATGTATCCATCATTGTTCCAGAAAGTGCTTCTGGTTCTCTTTCTGTCCACCGGATAGGCTTTTTCTCCAAGCCCTAGAATGTGGTCAGAAATAGCTAGGGGGAGTGAGATTTCAACGCCTTTTGATTTTTCCTCTATCTTAAATCCCTGTTCATCTAAAATATCAATGTCCAAATTTTTTTTAGAGAGAAAATGGGCAGGCACATATTCGTTTCCGTCGCCTATTTGAACTCTTATGATTCCTGTTTCGTCAACACTCACACTGAGATTCATGTCATCTACGCATTAAAGCTGGGTATAATAGAACATTTTTATTCTTTACTAATAATATTTAAGGTTCTATAGACAATATTAGGGCATGAATAAATATCATCAAGCCATGATTATGCATGGATGACAGGGAAATTTGTGAACACCTGTACAACGTGAAGAGACCGTGGTTTGTCTCCCGTGTCTCTGTATCCGATGATGGAAAAAGAGTGGACATGTATCTGGAGCATGAAAGGGGTGTCAAATGGCCATGTCCATTATGTGAAAAACTCCTGTCCGTATCAGATCACGTTAAGGAGAGGGTATGGAGAGATCTTGACAGCGGACTGTACAAAGCATACATCCATGCCTCAATCCCAAGGATAAGATGCCCTGATCATGGAAGGATACAGGTAAAGGCAGAATGGTCCGAGAAGAGTTCAAGATTCACAGAACGTTTTGAAGCCCATGCAATAGATGCCCTGTTATCAACGGATACAACAAACGCATCAAAGATACTGAGAATAAGCCGGGACCAGACATGGAACATCACGGACAGGGCTGTGAAGAGAGGCATTGCAAGGAAAACATCTTCTCCGGAAAGAATCGGTGTTGACGAGAAATCATATGGGAAGTACCATCACTACATAACCATCGTATACGGTATTGACAATCCTTCGGTTGATAATATTGAGTTTGATCGAAAGAAGGAATCCCTGGACAAATATTATGAAAAGATAGGAAAGGATGCGGCATCGAAGATAGAGGCAGTCTCAATGGACATGTGGGATCCATTCATAGCATCCACAAAATCAAATGTAACAGACGCGGAATCGAAGATAGTCTTTGACAGGTTCCACATAATGAAGCACATGAACATGGCACTTGACGATGTTCGCAAGATAGAAGCAAGGAATGCTGATGCAAAGGAACTGCTGAAGAAAACAAAGTATATGTGGCTCTATTCATCCGAAAACCTTCCTGACAGATACAGGGAGAAATATGAGATACTGAAGGAATCCGATCTAAAGACAGCAAGGGCATATGCAATAAAGGAGAATCTTCGCAACCTGTGGCAGTGTGGAACGGAAGATGAGGCAAGATCATTCTGGAAGAAATGGTATAACTGGGCTTCACATTCCCGTCTTGAACCGGTGAAAAAGGTTGCAAAAATGATCCGCAATTATCTGTACGATGTTCTCTCATACTTTAAGCACCATATCACAAATGCCATAGCAGAGGGATTGAACTCAAAGATTGCAACAGTGCAGAAAATGGCTTACGGGTACAGCAATAAAGATCACCTTAAAACTGCAATCTGTTTCCATTGCGGGAATCTACAACTTTATCCAGGATACATTAAAAATAAGGAGGTATCAATATGATTAATATTCATGCCCTAATATTGTCTAAAGAACCAATTATTTTAAAATGAACATTAATACTTAGAAAGCATATTTTTCTTCATTTTAGTATATTCCTCTTCTGTTAAGACGCCGGTATCTCGCATTTCTTTTAACTTTCTTAATTCTTCAATGTTTTGCATTACTGGATTTGACACCTTTATGATACCTTCCTTCTTTGCCTCGAATTCATCCTTAGTAATGATTCCATCATCCAGCATCTTTTTCAGGCCATCCAGTCTTTCAACGGGATTTCCACTAATAACACTTGCATCTATTGAATTAATGTCAGAATATGCTATGATAAGCATGATTCCAGGTATAATTCCTGTCAACACCAGAGCAATAATTGCATATGCCAATGAATTTAAAGATTTTAATTCGCTTATATTTCCTCTCTGGGCGGCAGAATGCATAGCTCTAACCCTTACCAGAACAACTATTGTGGGAATAAAGAATATAAGCCCTATAAAGCCAATTAAAAAGATGAAAGGAGCAACATAAGCATATGGCGTTGTGATCATATACAGTACCGATATTATGAATATAATCGTAAATACACAGGATCCAATGGCACCCAGTATGAGGAAAATCATTGCGACCAGAAGCTCAGTTTTTATGCTTGATAATTTGCTATCACCATTCAATGTAATCAAACGGTTAAAGAAAAATCCCCTCTTAAATCTTTGCTGAATAAGTCCTTTATTTCCTCTATTTGGTTGGAGCATTCTCAGATAAATCAACATTTTTGAAAAAAATAAAATAGATAGAATAATATCATCGTTTGTGATATTTAACATGATATTATGGGACTTGGAAAAAGAGATCTAACAAGAAAAAGTAAGAGCATAGAGTTGAAAATTGAGGAAATAAAGCAAAAAATTCATAAGAACCCTATGAATAAACAGCTTCAGGAAGAATTAAAGGAAATGGAAAAGAAGCTGCAGAAGGTAAAATAAAAAAGCCTTTGTTTTTAAATTTTAAAAAATTCAGCAAGAAAATAGTTAATTGTGAAGATTATCTTGCTGAAGCCGCTATTCTTTCAATCTCCTCTTTTTTGTTAACAGAGAAGGAAGATGCGTCATTTTTTGAAGCCTGTATGATTTCGTCTGCAAGGCATGCCTCTATTGATTTCTTCTTCTTGTAAGAAGCATTCGTGGCACCAAGAGCAATATTCCTCAATGCTACATCCACCCTTCTTGAAGGAGATACATCAACCGCTTTAGGTACGGCTACACCACCATATTTCAGTCTTGTGACCTCTTCTCTGGGTGCTGCGTTTTCTATTGCGTTAACAAAGACCTGAACCGGGTTAAGTTTCGTCTTCTTCTCCACTATTTCAAAAGCTTCCTTGAGTACACGGTATGCACCATACTTCTTGCCGGTCCAATTTTCCGTTCTCATAAGTTTATTAAGAAATCTTTCGACTGTGTTAACATTCCTCTTCCCCGCTGAATAGTTTGAGAACCTTCCACCAGTATGGAGATTGAGATACGAATTTAGGTTGATATAGCTTGACAGCCCCTGATCGTGAATCTCTATTCCAGTAACTTCGTATTGCCCAAATAATTTGATATCCAATTTATCTCACCGTTTTCTCCTTTCTTCCTCTTACAAGCTCGTTTAAGGCTATTCCATTGACCTGAACCACTTTATACCTGACACCAGGGATATCTCCTTTACTTCTTCCCTGTCTTCCCCTTATTCCTTCTACGAGAACTTCATCGTGCTCATCGATATAATTTATTGCACCGTCACCTGGAGCAAAAGCAGTAATTTGCCTGCCATTTTTAATAAGCTGTAATTTAACACATTTCCTTATAGCCGAATTGGGTTGTTTTGCCTCAATTCCTATTTTCTCAATTACGATCCCTCTTGCCTGAGGTGCGCCCTCCAGTGGATCGCTCTTCTTCTTTAGCTGTAAGATTCTCTTCTTGTACTTGCTGTCTGACCACCGGAATTTCTCCCTGTCATTTTTTAGCTTAGTTCCCGCATTTTCTCCATTTGCCAATAAATCACCTGTAATTTAATCTTAAATTATTTACCAAATATAGGTAAGCCGGTAAATGATTGGAGAATATAAATCCTTTTGGGATGGCATCATTGAGTGAAAAATAAAAAAATTTCCCTATTCAACAGAAATAGGTAAATTAGGCCGTATTAATATCCTGAGCCTTAAGGTTCTTAAGCATTGCATACAATCTAAGGTACAATATCCCAAATATAGCGTCTGGAATCACTGTTAATGCCGAGTAAAACTGCATATTGCTCTGAAACTGAGGTAGATAGATCGGGTTGTAAGTGCCTGATGAAGTGGCCTTTGATACAAAAGCAGGCAATGCAGAATAAAGAAAGACGCCTATTACAATTTCTACTATGACAAAGGCAATTAAGCCAACAAACGACAATAATTTCCCAGTTTCATCCTGCAATCCAAGTGAGATTAAGACATAAGAAACTGAGGTTATCAAAGCACCAGTTATGGCTACTAAGACCAGTTCCTGGAGATCGCCATTAAATGAACTTTGAAGGGCTGTTGACGATGAACTTGGGAGGAACATCTGGGAAGCAAGTTGCAGACCAATTACAAAACCACCACCAACTATCACAGCGAATCCAATTATCCAAATTAAAATGGAAAGTATAACATAGGTTCCATGTGCAGATTCAAAGTTATTCCTATTCAACAGAATTAAAATTACACCAATAAGGTCGATAACACCACCTATAAATCCACCAACCACAGGGATCCATAACAATAGAGTGCCGATTCCCAACAAGAGGAAACCAGTAATTGTGTTTGAGATGTCTCCTGTAAAATTTATCTCACTTTTTGATTTTCTTGATACAACAGCACTATCACCTTGATAATTTACATCACTATTTCCACTGACTTGACTTACCAAGCTGTTTCCACATGTTTTACAAACTATATCATTCTTGGAATTCGTTTCAAGGCAGTTTGAGCACCTTATGGTTCCTGATTCTTTATTATTATCCATTATTTTCTGAGGGCGATCGCGAATGTCTATTTAATTTTATATAGACTCATTCAAAACCCATTATAATTTTAGCGCTGTTGGCTTAGGTTCGTCGCAAATATATTCATGTTTTCTGTCAACGATGTTAACCACTTTTTCCTAAGTTATTGAACAACTGCATTGTTTTCTCAGCGAAGTGTTATTACATCCTGAAATCAATTGGTTTTGCGAACTTTTCTGCTTACTGCATAAGCCCACCAGACGAAGGTGCATGAAAGCGATGAACGAAGATGAGATCACTCCTGCATAGAGTGTTCTGATGTGTGTGGTTGGCGACCTGCGGCAAAAACACAGACAAAGCAGGGTATGCCCGAACGGGATCGACTGAAAAGTGAACGTAGAACTGATAAACGCAATCTCCGAATCTAAAGGAAACGGGATAGAGGTTTTATGCTTAAAGCCATGAAATTTAAGCAATGATTGAGTGAAGATAATGACTTCCAATAATGAACGTTAACGAAGTTAACGGAATCCACAACCTTATGATTGCCGGAGCATTGACCTGTCTACCTGCAGGTAGATGTAAGAAAGACTGGAACGCATTTTCCCCGTGACATGCCTGTGTTATAAAGAAATGATATCTTAGCTTAGCACAAAGAGCAGGCTATCTCAGGATTGGGGGGGAATTAGAGCCAATGTGGATTCCGGCAAAGACATTTGAAGTGAAGACCCACTGCGAAAGCTGGGAGGGGTTATGCGTAGGTATTATCCTTTAACAATAAATACAGTCTTAGATATGCCACCGCGAATATAATATATGAGAGTGCAGTGTAGAGTGTGTAAGATGACACTTCAGCGCGAAAGGCATTTATAGGTGCAGGATTGTAAGAACCAGATGATATAGAATTTGATACTGCAGCAGGAAGGGCAGAATACAGAAACGTTCCTACTATTATATCAGTAATAACAAGAGCAATTAGCCCGATGGTCAATATAAATTTACCAGTTTGATCTTGCAATCCAAAAGATATGAGGAAAAAAGAGATTGCACCTATCATAGAGCCGATTATGGATGCCAATACTAGGGCTTGCAGACTACTATCTAACGAATTTTGGATTGAAGAACCTTTGATTTGAATGAAAGTGAACATAGAAACATAAAGAATCAGCATAAAAGAGATTGTATAAATTAAAATGGAAAGTATAACATAGGTTCCATGTGCAGATTCAAAGTTCTTTCTGTTTACGAAAATTAAAATTACGCCGATAAAATCGATAAAAATGCCTATATCTCCAATAATCGGGATCCACATCATTGCGGTGCCGATTCCCAATAAGAGAAAACCAGTAATTGTGTTTGAGATGTCCCCGGTAAAATTCTGATTATTTAGGTCATTATTTTGATTGCCTTGGTGCTGGAGAGTTGCTCCGCAATTTTTGCAAACTATATCATTCCTAAAATTTGTTTCCATGCAATATGAGCACCGTACAATCCCGGATTCCCTGTTATTACCCATTATTTTCTTAAGGCGATGATAAATGCCTATTTAATTTCACCTGTGTTTTTGCAAAGTGTATTAATATTTTAATGCCGTTGCACTAATATTGGTATAAATAATACAGAAATATGTGAAGATTCTCAGTTATTTCAAGAATGGTTTAAAATACAAATATTACTTGAATTCTATCATTACCTGCCAATCTGACTTATCCTGCACTATTGATGCCCTTATTCCCAATTCAATGAGTTTTTGGAGAGTTTCTGTAGCATCTGATTCACGCTGAAAATGGAGATAAATCGCATCGAAACCTATCTGAGGCATCAATGACTGCCCACCGAAAATCCATGAAATCTTTTCCATTACAGAATCGAATTGCTCCCTGGTCACATTCATAGTTCCGGATGTGATTTTATCTAATCCCTTCTTGTATATTTCCTCGTATATGAGGGAATTGGCCTTCCTTGCTATTTGCTTGTCGGACGGGCTTCTCAGACCCCTATACAAAAGAAACAGCGCAATAACTAATAGCACTACGGCCACAAAGTAACTTTTTATGTAAATAAAGAGAATGAAGCCAAGAATTATAACAATGCCAAGCCCTGTTTCCTTGCGATCCATTTAATGATAAGTAAAGATGGCTTAAAAAGTGTTTTCAATTTCTTTGTTTTATTTTGTCTTCGATATAATTCTTATGACGTCCCTGTCCTTCAATTCATAATTTCTTCCAAGAATCATCTTCGTTCGCCCGTCTATTGCCCTGATGAAACCTTCTCCGATGTCTGAATGCACCCTGAATGCTAAATCTTCTGCGGTAGACTTGCTTGACATCAGGAAAGTGTCCGGCAATACCGTTCCTTTCTTGTCTGTCCATTTTGATTCATCGTAAACCGGGTAAACTACAATGTGTGACAGATTTTCATATACTATCCTGCTGAATAGCTGTGACAACCTAATCACTTTCCCCCCTTCAAAGAGCGCTGATATCTTGTTCAAGGCAGCCTTTTGTGGTTCATTTGCCTTATTATTCCCGTTCAAATCATCGGATGATTCTATGATTCCGTTATTCAGTGCTTTCCAGATAGACAATTCATAATCCGCGCTAATAATAGGATAACCATTTTCCAATATCCTATCCATTATCCTATTGTCATGAATGATATCTCCCTTGTTGACCACCCGGATTATCGGTTTAATATGCGTGAATACTGACCTGGAAATTCGCATAAAATCATCATCGGTCCAACCGATTAGAGTGTGGGAAAATGATTCTTTAGAGAGGAGTATCCTGATTTCATTCCTGGAAATCCCAAAAAATGACAGTTTGGATAACAATTTATCATCAAGGGATGAATCTGAGGCATCCTCCTTTTTGGCGAATCTTTGCCAATCCCTTGAAACCCTGGAAGCAAACCACGTGAAAATCTCATTCTCTATTTCTATGGCGGCGTTTTCAATGTCTTCTGGTGATAGTATCTTATTGTCTTCGCCCACAGGATTTATTAAGTTGACAATGGCGTTCATGTCACTGATATTATCCAAGAACTGGTTCCCCATGCCTTTTCCCTGACTGGCTCCCTGAATCAATCCCGGCACGTCGGCAATCTCTATTGGGATCTCCCTTTTTCCATTTACGCACCTGCCATAGTTTGGGCTACAGGGAGTGTTGATCTCAGTGTGCGGACAACGGCTAATAATATATGACACACCAACATCTGTGTTTATTGTTGTGAACGGATAATTGCCGATAGCAGCTGCGGTTCCCGTTAAGGCAGAAAAAAGGGTTGACTTGCCTGAATTTGGCTTTCCAAGGATTCCTATTTTAAGGGACATTTCAAAGGATCTTTACAGAAACTCTTCTCATGTCGTAACCCTTTGGGCAATCTATTTTTTCGGTTATCTTTCCGACATTGACCTTCATTGTGTCCTTCTTGTGGATCAGATTGCATGTCTCGATCTCAGGGCAGGACAAGTGGTCGCATTTCATGCCCGACACATTAATTGTTGAACCCTCCTGGAGCCTGTTCCCATATCTAATGTTCAAGGTTTCATCTGCCTCCTCCACCTCTATCGTGGAAACCTTTCCCTGATCATAGACGAAGCACGGATTCACCTTATCCCGAACCTTCGTTATTCTGTAAGTCTTTCCTGCCTCCAGATTGAAACATACATTCTTTATCCTGCATTCTCCGCATGTCTGCAGGGGAGTTACAAACGTAAACACGTTACCCTCCCGTGCCTGATCAACTCCTATGAGTGAAATTTTTGACATAAACTAATTACCACCTTAAAGTATTCCTGTTATAGAAAGAGCGTTATAAGCTGCTTCCCTGCTTAGATCGACTTCGCCCAGAATCGTGAATCTTTCCTTCCTTATTTTGTGGGCACTTCTGACAGCCTGAATCATTACCTCGTCCGAGATTCCATAATCACGTGCCCTGATTGACAGCCCAAACTTTGAGTATGTTGATATGAGGGATTTCCAGTCTCCTCCGTGCAGAAACATTGAAACCACAGACCCTATGGCACACTGTTCTCCATGGATGGCCTTCCCTGGAGATAGATTTTCAAGGTTATGGGCAATTAGATGTTCACTTCCACTTGCTGGCCTTGAAGAGGATGCTATTGCCATTGATGTTCCTGATGCCAGAATCTGCTTCACAACGAGCCATACAGACTCCTCAACATTCGGAAGGATAAGATGTGCCTTTTCTATCAATTCCTTAGCAGCATATTCTGCTATTGCGGCTGCACTGCTGCTAAACTCTTCTCCCTTTATCCTGTTTGCAAGTTTCCAGTCAAGGATTGCAGTTTCATTTGAAATTACATCTGCCGCCCCTGCAGCAAGATATCTGAATGGAACTTTTACCATGACAGATGTGTCTGCTATAATGGAAACAGGCATTGCCGCCTGTTCAGAAACAGACCATCCGTTTTTCTTGATAGAAGCTCTTGGAGAAGCTATGCCGTCGTGGCTAGGAGTTGTAGGCACACTCACAAATGGGATGTCAAGCAAAAAGGCGATTTTCTTTGCAATATCAATCTTGCTTCCACCGCCGACTCCTACCATTAAACCCGCTTTGTATTCCTTTGATTGGTTCAGACATGTCTCAAGGTTATCATATGTAGCCGCCCCAGTTATAATCAAATGGTTATCAATGGAAGCATCCGTGAGATGAATTGAAACCTCATTTCCAGCTAGCTTTATTGTGTTTTCTCCCGTGATGATAACGACAGAGCCATCAATTATGTTCCTTTTTACAATATTCTTGATTTGAGATAGAACTCCATGCCCCACATAAATATCTCTTGGGAACTGCATGGTTCGAAACTTCTCAAACTCCATATCGCTCTATCATTAGATTACAGCATATAAATTTTGACAATTATCTTAATTCAAATCATAGTCTGATATTGAAACGGCAATGCCATTATAATTCAGAAAATTGTGATTTCAAAAAATATGCATTCCTGTGGACATGTTTCCATTGGCGGAGCTTGCGGTCTCATCCTTTGTGACTGCGATAATACCCACATGAATGTTCCCAAAATCTTTAACGGCCTCATCCAGAATGTTCTGTAAGGAATCACTCCCAATCTTGAGATAAATGTTATAGCAGAGAAGCCTCTTTGTTATCTCTTCCCCTATACCGGTAGTTACGATTCCACCTTTGGGCCCACAGTAAAAACCGCATCCGATTATGGGAGTATCTCCAACCCTACCTCTCAGCATTGGCACGGCGCCTCCCGTGGAAACTGCAACGGCAAATTTGCCGTCAATCCTTGCAATCGCCCCCACCGTATCTCCTGTGCTTTCGTTGTTCTTGATCAACTCTGCTATGAATTTTTCTCTGGGCAATAGTTCCTCCTTGCCATTTAATATCTTTTCCATAATTTTCCTATGCTTTTCCATGGTCCTTTCTGTGGATGCGTCATAAAATCCATGTCCCATTTTCCTTGCAAATGATAAAGCTCCATCTCCTGACATCATGACATGCGGAGATTTTTCCATAACATCCCTTGCAACCAGTACAGGATTTCTAACGTTTTCAATTCCAACAACTGATCCAAAACCTTGCTCGGTCATAACTGCAGCATCCATCTGTATGCTTCCGTCAACTCTGGGATATGAACCTGTTCCTGCGTTAAAATCTGGGTCGTCCTCCAGCTGCATCACCGCATGAATTACTGAATCAAGAGGATCTATGGTCATTGAATTCATTGCGTATCCCCTGACCTTTTCAGAATAATCAGTATGTCCGCCGACACCGCCGTGAAGGAAAATTACATTTTGCATAACCCCATATTTCAAAGAAAATAATAGTTTCGCCCTTCTGCGTTTTATGATTTGTGATGGCAACCATCAATCGCAATTGCATGATTATTGACAAACAATTATTTTCACGTCATTTCATAATGAAAATACCTGGATTCGAGAGGTTATGTTTTATGGCAAACGACTTAGAAGAGAGGAATTCCCGGTTCTCTCTCAATCCGATGTGCGTGTACCATGGGGTGAACTGGAACTTGAGTTTCTGACTTAATTTTTGTGAAAACTCGTCTTTTATGGGTTTATGCGTGAATTGTGTTAGTGTGTGTAGACACACGTATATTAATATAATTCTATGTATTACCATATCATGCATCTGCGTGTTATCTCGGTGAAGAGGGGAGATTTGAAGTATAATTATGCTCAGATAGTTGAACGGTACAGGGAGAATGGAAAGGCCAAGAACAGGGTCATAAAGCATCTCGGTCCGGTAACAAACGACAGTGACCTTGAAAGATACAGAAAGATGTTTGCAATGGAGAAGCAGAAGGAGTCCATTGAAAAGGCAGATCTGAGGACTCTGGACATCATGCCACCAAAGGAATATGGCATGATATATGCAGCGGAAATACTCTGCCGTGATCTTGGATTGGACAGGATGTTTGACATGCTTGGAGATCAATCTGACATCATATTCTTATCCGTGATCTCAAGGTTGATGGATCCAACATCAGATTTTGGCCTTTTGAGGTTTACTGAAAAGGCTTATTATCCCTTGAAAAAAGAGATCAAGAAGGATCAGATATATTCAGCGCTTGACAAGTTGATATCAATGAAGGATGAGATCGAAATGTCCATAGTGAATATTCTGAAGCCTGATCTGAAGAGGGTCTATTATAATCTCACATCAACATACTTTGAGGGAAAGGAGAAGAATGACCTTGTATTGTTTGGATATTCCAGAGACAAGAAGAGGGGAAAGAAACAGGTCAACATCGGCCTGATGATGGCTGATGGCATACCCATACACCATACGGTATTTCCCGGAAATACCGTCGATCCAAAAACACTTGAACCCATGAAC